>NZ_JACASJ010000041.1:0-38662 GCF_013391025.1 Enterobacter sp. SECR19-1250
ACACTTCATCGTGCTTTTCATTTTTCTGGGGAACCCTCAGCCCACAGGGAGAGGGAATTACCGGGATTAACGCTTCAGCGCATCGCTCAGTTCATCACGCATGTTTGCCAGCATGGCTTTAACAACTCGTGGGTTACCTGCAACGATGTTGCCGGTAGACATATAGTTATGGCCGCCGGTGAAATCGCATACCAGTGCGCCTGCTTCACGCGCGATCAGCTCGCCCGCAGCAAAGTCCCACGGCTTAAGCGCCAGTTCGAAGTAACCGTCAACGCGGCCGGTCGCCACGTAGGCCAGATCCAACGCGGCAGAGCCGGTGCGACGGAAGTCCGCGCATTCGGTGAACAGTTTGCCGAGGATATTCATGTAGGTGGTTGCGTGCTGTTTCGCCTTGAACGGGAAACCGGTCGCCAGAATGGTGCCGTCCAGATCGCGTGCATTGCTGCAGCGCAGACGGTAACCGTTCAGCTGCGCGCCCTGACCGCGGGTAGCGGTGAACAGTTCGTTACGCATTGGATCATAAACAACGGCAACTTCAGTACGGCCTTTAATGCGTACTGCGATAGACACAGAGAAGTGTGGCAGGCGTTTAACGAAGTTGGTGGTGCCATCCAGTGGATCGATAACCCATTGAACATCCTGATCGGTACCTTCATGTTCACCGCTTTCTTCGGTGATGATGGTGTGCTGTGGGTAAGATTTGCGGATCGTTTCGATAATAATCGCTTCTGCGGCTTTATCGACGTTAGTCACGAAATCATTGCTGCCTTTCTGGCTGGTTTCTACGGCGTCTGGCGTTTCGTAGTGTTTGGCAATTACATTACCCGCCTTGCGCGCTGCGCGCACGGCGATGGTCAGCATCGGATGCATCGGTCTCTCTCACTGGATGTTAAAGAACAGGAAAATCGGCGCAGAGTATAGCAGCGGGATCGGAATATGTCTCTCGTTTATGATAATATGCCCGAATATTCTTTAGACACTGAATTCAGACATCCAAAACTATGCTGCAAAACATTCGAATCGTGCTGGTCGAAACATCGCATACCGGCAATATGGGCTCCGTTGCCCGCGCTATGAAAACTATGGGCTTAACGAATCTGTGGCTGGTTAATCCGCTGGTGAAACCGGACTCTCAGGCCATCGCACTGGCCGCCGGTGCCAGCGACGTGATTGGCAACGCGCAAATTGTTGATACCCTGGACGAAGCGCTGGCGGGTTGCAGTCTGGTCGTCGGTACCAGCGCGCGTTCCCGTACGCTGCCGTGGCCAATGCTGGACCCGCGCGAATGCGGCCTGAAAAGTGTCTCAGAAGCGGAACAGGCGCCTGTGGCGCTGGTGTTTGGGCGTGAGCGCGTCGGCCTGACCAATGACGAACTGCAGAAGTGCCATTACCACGTCGCGATTGCGGCGAATCCGGAATACAGCTCGCTGAACCTGGCAATGGCGGTACAGGTCATTGCCTACGAAGTGCGGATGGCCTGGCTGGCGACCCAGGAGAAAGTGGCAGAACCGAAAGAAGAGACCGCCTATCCGCTGGTGGAAGATCTGGAGCGCTTCTATGGTCACCTGGAGCAGACGCTGCTCTCTACCGGTTTTATCCGCGAAGGCCATCCGGGGCAGGTGATGAATAAGCTGCGTCGCCTGTTCACCCGTGCGCGTCCGGAAAGCCAGGAACTGAACATCCTGCGTGGGATTCTGGCGTCGATTGAGCAGAAGAATAAAGAGTAGTGTCGTCTGTTCGCCGGGTGGCGCTGCGCTTACCCGGCCTACAAAACCCGTAGGCCCGTGCAAGCGCAGCGCCGCCGGGCAAATGAATACGGCACGGAAGGTTAAATACCTGACTAAAACAGTCAAGTAAATAGTTGACCAATTTAGTCAGGAATGTCAGACTTGGCCCTGCTATGCAATACCCCATTTTACTATAAAAAACCCCGGGCAGGGGCGAGTTTGAGGTTAAGTAAGACATGAGACTGACATCTAAAGGGCGTTATGCCGTAACCGCGATGCTGGACGTTGCGCTCAACTCCGAAGCGGGCCCGGTTCCGTTGGCTGATATTTCTGAACGACAAGGGATCTCCCTCTCTTATCTGGAACAGCTGTTCTCCAGACTGCGTAAAAATGGACTGGTTTCCAGCGTTCGTGGCCCAGGCGGCGGTTATCTGCTGGGTAAAGACGCGGGCAGTATTGCGGTTGGCGAAGTCATTAGTGCGGTTGACGAATCCGTTGACGCGACCCGTTGCCAGGGGAAAGGTGGCTGCCAGGGCGGCGATAAGTGCCTGACCCACGCGCTGTGGCGCGATCTGAGCGACCGCCTGACCGGCTTCCTGAACAACATCACCCTCGGTGAACTGGTGAATAACCAGGAAGTTCTGGATGTATCGGGCCGTCAGCACAGCCAGGAATCTCAACGCAGCACCCGCGCGCAGGACGCTATCGACGTTAAATTACGCGCGTAATAAAAAGATAAGTATTTCAGAATCAGGCCGGGGCGAAGCTGCCCCGTGTACTCGGTCGTACATCCAGCCGGTTGCCTGATTCCTTGCATTGAAGCGATGTACGGAGTTTATAGAGCAATGAAATTACCGATTTATCTCGACTACTCCGCAACCACGCCGGTGGACCCGCGTGTTGCCGAGAAAATGATGCAGTGTCTGACCCTGGACGGAAACTTTGGTAACCCAGCTTCCCGTTCACACCGTTTTGGCTGGCATGCTGAAGAGGCGGTGGATATCGCCCGTAATCAGATTGCTGACCTGGTGGGTGCCGACCCGCGTGAGATTGTGTTCACCTCCGGTGCGACCGAATCCGACAACCTGGCGATCAAAGGTGCAGCCAACTTTTATCAGAAAAAAGGCAAGCACATCATCACCAGCAAAACCGAACATAAAGCCGTGCTGGACACCTGCCGTCAGCTCGAGCGTGAAGGCTTTGAAGTCACTTACCTGGCGCCACAGAGCAACGGTATTATTGACCTGAAAGAGCTCGAAGCGGCGATGCGTGATGACACCATCCTGGTTTCCATCATGCATGTAAACAACGAAATCGGCGTGGTGCAGGATATCGCGACCATCGGCGAAATGTGCCGTGCGCGCGGCATCATCTATCACGTTGATGCGACTCAGAGCGTGGGCAAACTGCCTATCGACCTGAGCCAGCTGAAAGTCGACCTGATGTCCTTCTCCGGCCACAAAATCTATGGCCCGAAAGGTATCGGCGCGCTGTACGTTCGTCGTAAGCCACGTATCCGCATTGAAGCGCAGATGCACGGTGGCGGACACGAGCGCGGCATGCGTTCCGGTACGCTGCCTGTTCACCAGATCGTGGGCATGGGCGAAGCTTACCGCATTGCCAAAGAAGAGATGGAAACCGAGATGGCACGCCTGCGCACGCTCCGTAACCGTCTGTGGGACGGCGTGAAAGATATGGAAGAAGTGTATCTGAACGGCGATCTCGAGCAGGGCGCACCCAACATTCTCAACGTGAGCTTCAACTATGTTGAAGGCGAATCGCTGATCATGGCGCTGAAAGACCTGGCGGTCTCTTCCGGTTCTGCCTGTACGTCTGCAAGCCTTGAGCCATCCTACGTGCTGCGCGCGCTGGGTATGACTGACGAGCTGGCACACAGCTCTATCCGTTTCTCTTTAGGTCGTTTCACTACCGAAGAAGAGATTGACTACACCATCAAGCTGGTTCGCAACTCCATCGGCCGTCTGCGTGACCTTTCTCCACTGTGGGAAATGTTCAAGCAGGGCGTGGATCTGAACAGCATTGAATGGTCACATCACTAATCGGTACATAAGGAGAATTCAATCATGGCATACAGCGAAAAAGTCATCGATCATTACGAGAACCCGCGCAACGTTGGCTCTTTTGACAACAGCGACGAGAGCGTAGGAAGCGGTATGGTTGGCGCGCCAGCTTGTGGCGACGTGATGAAGTTGCAGATTAAAGTCAACAATGAAGGTATCATTGAAGACGCGCGCTTCAAGACCTACGGCTGCGGTTCTGCTATCGCGTCCAGCTCCCTGGTCACCGAGTGGGTGAAGGGCAAGTCTCTGGACGAAGCACAGGCAATCAAGAACACGGATATTGCTGAAGAACTCGAACTGCCACCGGTGAAAATTCACTGTTCTATCCTGGCAGAAGACGCGATCAAAGCCGCCATTGCGGATTACAAAAGCAAACGTGAAGCAAAATAATTGAGGTTTGAGTATGTCGATTACCCTTAGCGACAGCGCTGCCGCGCGAGTAAGCTCTTTTCTGGCGAACCGTGGTAAAGGCTTTGGCCTGCGACTGGGCGTACGTACCTCCGGCTGTTCTGGTATGGCTTACGTACTGGAGTTTGTTGACGAACCAGCGTCCGATGACACTGTGTTTGAAGACAAGGGCGTGAAGGTGGTGGTCGATGGCAAAAGCCTGCAATTCCTCAACGGCACTCAGCTGGACTTTGTAAAAGAAGGCCTGAACGAAGGGTTCAAATTCACGAACCCGAACGTCAAAGACGAGTGTGGTTGCGGCGAAAGCTTCCACGTTTAATCGCGCGTCATCCGAAACCCCACCGTGGCTTTATTCGCTACGCGTGGGGTTTGTTCTAACAGGCTACCCCTGAGATTGTTATGGATTACTTCACTCTCTTCGGTTTACCCGCTCAATACCCGATTGATCTCCAGGCGCTGACGATCCGTTTTCAGGACCTGCAGCGTCAGTATCATCCGGACAAATTCGCCAGCGGTACTCAGGCTGAACAACTGGCTGCGGTGTCGCAATCCGCGACCATCAACCAGGCCTGGCAGACGCTGCGCCATCCGCTGGCGCGTGCAGAATATCTGCTTTCGCTCCACGGCTTTGATCTGGCGAGCGAACAACACACCGTACGCGACACGGCGTTTCTGATGGAACAGCTTACGCTTCGCGAAGAGCTGGATGAGATTGAACAGGCCAAAGACGAAGCGCGTCTGGAAGGGTTCATCACGCGCGTGAAGGGCATGTTTGATACCCGCCATCAGCAGATGGTGGCACAACTGAACAACGAGACCTGGGACGTGGCGGCAGACACTGTGCGCAAACTCCGTTTTCTCGATAAACTGCGAAGCAGTGCTGAACAACTCGAAGAAAAGCTGCTCGATTTTTAATTTCGGAAGCAATTATGGCCTTATTACAAATTAGTGAGCCTGGCTTAAGTGCCGCACCGCACCAGCGTCGTCTGGCGGTGGGTATTGATCTCGGCACCACCAATTCCCTCGTGGCAACCGTGCGTAGCGGCCAGGCGGAGACGCTGGCTGACGAGCAGGGCCGCCATCTGCTGCCTTCCGTGGTCCACTACCAGCAGCAGGGCCACGCGGTGGGCTTTGATGCCCGCGCTAACGCCGCGCGCGATCCGGCGAATACCATCAGCTCCGTTAAGCGGATGATGGGCCGCTCGCTGGCCGATATTCAGACCCGTTACCACCATCTGCCGTATCAGCTGCAGGCCAGTGAAAACGGCCTGCCGATGATTGCGACTGCGGCCGGGCTGCTGAACCCAATTCGCGTATCCGCTGACATCCTAAAAGCGTTGGCGGAGCGTGCGACGGCAACGCTCGGCGGCGATTTAGACGGTGTGGTGATTACTGTTCCGGCTTACTTTGATGACGCACAGCGTCAGGGCACCAAAGACGCCGCGCGTCTGGCGGGCCTGCACGTGCTGCGCCTGCTGAACGAACCGACAGCGGCAGCGATTGCCTACGGCCTCGACTCCGGTCAGGAAGGGGTGATTGCGGTTTACGATCTCGGCGGCGGTACCTTTGATATCTCGATCCTGCGCTTAAGCCGTGGGGTGTTTGAAGTGCTGGCGACCGGCGGGGACTCCGCGCTGGGCGGCGATGACTTTGACCATCTGCTGGCGGATTACATTCGCGAGCAGGCGGGTATCAGCGATCGCAGCGATGCGCGCGTACAGCGTGAACTGCTGGATGCGGCCATCGAGGCCAAAATTGCGCTAAGCGATGCTGAGTCAGTCAGTGTGAACGTGGCGGGCTGGCAGGGTGAGATTGCCCGTGAACAGTTTAACGATCTGATCGCCCCCCTGGTGAAACGCACGCTGTTAGCCTGCCGTCGTGCGCTGAAAGATGCCGGCGTTGAGGCGGATGAAGTGCTGGAAGTGGTCATGGTGGGTGGTTCCACCCGCGTACCGTTGGTGCGTGAGCGTGTAGGCGAATTTTTTGGCCGCACGCCGCTGACCTCCATTGACCCGGACAAAGTGGTTGCCGTGGGCGCGGCGATTCAGGCGGATATTCTGGTCGGCAACAAGCCGGACAGTGAAATGCTGCTGCTGGACGTTATCCCGCTGTCGCTGGGGTTAGAGACCATGGGCGGACTGGTGGAGAAAGTCATTCCGCGCAACACCACCATTCCGGTGGCACGTGCGCAGGAGTTCACTACCTTTAAAGACGGTCAGACGGCCATGTCCATTCACGTGATGCAGGGCGAACGCGAACTGGTGCAGGACTGCCGCTCGCTGGCGCGCTTTGCGCTGCGGGGCATTCCGGCGCTGCCTGCGGGCGGGGCGCATATTCGCGTCACCTTCCAGGTGGATGCAGACGGCCTGCTGAGCGTCACGGCGATGGAAAAATCGACTGGTGTCGAATCGTCCATTCAGGTGAAGCCGTCCTACGGCCTGACCGATGGCGAAATCGCCTCCATGATTCAGGACTCAATGAGCTACGCCGAGCAGGATGTGAAGGCGCGTATGCTGGCCGAACAAAAAGTGGAAGCCGCACGCGTGCTGGAAAGCCTGAACGGCGCGCTCGCTGCCGATGCCGCGCTGTTAAGCGCCGCTGAGCGTCAGGTGATTGACGAGGCTGCTGCGCACTTAAGCGTGGTCGCCCAGGGCAATGACGCTGATGCAATAGAAGAAGCCATTAAAAACGTTGATAAACAAACCCAGGACTTTGCTGCTCGCCGCATGGACAAATCTGTCCGCGTCGCGCTGAAAGGCCAGTCCGTGGACGAGGTTTAATATGCCAAAGATTGTTATTTTGCCTCATGCGGACCTCTGTCCGGATGGCGCTGTTCTGGAAGCGAAGACCGGTGAAACCATTCTCGATGTTGCCCTGCGTGCAGGTATCGAAGTGGAACACGCCTGTGAAAAATCCTGTGCCTGCACAACATGCCACTGCATCGTGCGTGAAGGTTTCGACTCGCTTGCCGAGAGCACCGAAGACGAAGATGACATGCTGGATAAAGCATGGGGTCTGGAGCCCGACAGCCGCTTAAGCTGCCAGGCAGCGGTGACCGACGAAGATCTGGTCGTGGAGTTCCCACGCTACACCATCAACCACGCACGCGAGCATTAATATGGGACTGAAGTGGACAGACAGCCGTGAAATCGGCGAAGCGCTCTACGACGCTAACCCGGATCTCGATCCAAAAACCGTACGCTTCACCGATATGCATCAGTGGATCTGCGATTTAGAGGATTTTGACGACGATCCCAACGCATCCAATGAAAAAATTCTGGAGGCGATTCTGTTAGTCTGGTTAGATGAAGCAGAGTAAATCACGTAACGGGCTGCCTTCAGGCGGCCCGTTTGCTAATAAGGATAAATAAAATGACCGAAGCGATGAAGATTACGCTCTCTACGCAACCCGCCGATGCGCGTTGGGGCGAAAAAGCCACTTACAGTATCAACAACGACGGTATTACCCTGCACCTGACGGGCAACGACGATCTGGGCCTGATCCAGCGCGCCGCGCGTAAAATTGATGGGCTCGGCATTAAGCATGTCTCTCTGGCAGGCGAGGGCTGGGACACCGACCGCAGCTGGGCGTTCTGGGCCGGTTATAAAGGGCCAAAAGGCACCCGTAAAATTGAGTGGGCCAACCTTGACGAAGCCGGTCAAAAAGAGCTGGAAAGCCGCCTGACCATTATCGACTGGGTACGTGACACCATTAACGCACCGGCAGAAGAGCTGGGGCCGGAACAGCTGGCACAGCGCGCCGTTGACCTGTTGTGCGGCGTGGCCGGCGACAACATGTCTTATCGCATCACCAAAGGTGAAGACCTGCGCGAGCAGAACTACATGGGCATTCACACCGTGGGTCGTGGCTCTGAGCGTCCACCGGTGCTGCTGGCGCTGGACTACAACCCAACCGGCGATAAAGACGCGCCAGTATTTGCCTGCCTGGTCGGGAAAGGTATCACCTTCGATACCGGTGGCTACAGCCTGAAGCAGAGCGCGTTCATGGACTCCATGAAATCCGACATGGGCGGGGCGGCAACCATCACTGGTGCGCTGGCGTTTGCGATTACCCGTGGCCTGAAAAAACGCGTGAAGCTGTACCTGTGCTGCGCTGACAACATGGTAAGCGGTAATGCCTTCAAGCTCGGCGACATCATTCGCTACCGCAACGGCAAAAATGTTGAAGTGATGAACACCGATGCAGAAGGCCGTCTGGTGCTGGCTGATGGCCTGATCGACGCTTCTGCCCAGAAGCCAGAGTTGATTATCGATATGGCCACCCTGACCGGCGCGGCAAAAACGGCGCTGGGTAACGACTACCATGCGCTGTTCAGCTTCGACGACAAGCTGGCGGCCCGCCTGCTGGCAAGCGCTGCGGCAGAAAACGAACCGTTCTGGCGTCTGCCGCTGGCGGAGTTCCACCGCAGCCAGCTGCCGTCTAATTTTGCCGAACTGAATAACACCGCGAGCGCGGCATACCCGGCGGGTGCAAGCACCGCAGCAGGCTTCCTGTCCCACTTCGTTGAGAACTATCACGAAGGCTGGCTGCATATCGACTGCTCCGCAACCTACCGTAAAGCGGCGGTTGAACAGTGGTCTGCGGGCGCGACCGGCCTGGGCGTGCGTACCATGGCGAACCTGCTGACGGCTGAGTAATTATTGGCCCCTCACCCCGGCCCTCTCCCCTTTGGGGAGAGGGTTAGGGTGAGGGGAAAATTCGACATCTGGAATTGTTATGTCCGAAACCAAAAACGAATTAGAAACCCTGCTGGAACAGGCGGCGACCGAGCCCGCCCACCGTCCGGCATTTTTCCGCACGCTGCTGGAATCCACCGTCTGGGTGCCAGGAACCGCGGCGGAAGGTGAGCAGGTTGTTGAAGACAGCGCGCTGGATCTGCTGCACTGGGAGAAAGACGACGGCACCTCGGTGATCCCGTTCTTTACCTCGCTGGAAGCGCTACAGACCGCCGTTGAAGACGAACAGGCGTTCGTGGTGATGCCGGTGCGCACGCTGTTCGAAATGACGCTGGGCCAGACGCTGTTCCTTAATGCGAAATTGCCGACCGGGAAAGAGTTCACGCCGCGTGAAATCAGCCATCTGATTGGTGAAGAGGGTAACCCGCTCAGCACCCAGGAAGTGCTGGAAGGGGGCGAAACGCTGCTGCTCTCTGAAGTGGCCGAACCGCCAGCGCAGATGATCGATTCCCTGACCACGTTGTTCAAAACCCTGAAGCCGGTAAGACGCGCGTTCCTCTGTTCGATTAAAGAGCAAGCGGATGAACAGCCGGTACTGTTGATTGGTATTGAAGCTGACGGCGATATCGACGAGATCATCCAGGCGGCGGGCAGTGTGGCCACTGATACGTTGCCGGGCGATGAGCCAATTGATATCTGCCAGGTGAAGAACGGTGAGAAGGGCATCAGCCACTTTATTACCGAGCACATCACACCGTTCTATGAGCGTCGCTGGGGCGGTTTCCTGCGCGATCTCAAAACCAACCGCATCATCTGATTACAGCGGGGTGACTGTCACCCCGTTGCTTCCAGCAGCAGTAAATCCATCAGCAGTACCAGATTCGACTCAAACGACGTCACCCCTGCGGCTTCCGCGGCGTAATGCACCGCCTCGTCATAGAGAGCGAAGTGCACGTCCGCCATGCCCGCCAGCGTATTGGCCGAGGCGCGGGTAAACGCGACAATCGTCATCCCGACGTTTTTGGCGATCCGCGCTTTATCCAGCACCTGCTCTGTTTCGCCGCTGCGCGAGACGGCAATAAATACCTGATAACGGGCGGCGTTACTGAGAAAGATGTTCCGGCTGTCACCCGGCCCGGAGATAAACGCCGTTTTCCCCAGCACCTGCAGTTTTTTGGTCAGGTATTCGGCAAACAGATAGGAAAACCCGGCACCGTAGAGAAAGAAGCTCTCTTTGTGACGCAGCAGGTCGGCAAACTGCAGACGCTTCTCATCGGTCACCCACTGGAATGTCTGCTGATAGTTGGCAATAAACTGGCTGAACAGCGCGGGCAACTGCGGAAGGGCGTTTCCTTGCGTCGTAATATGCGGCGTGTCGGTGAGGAGCTGTTTGCAGTGCCAGATAAACTCGCTAAACCCGCTGAACCCCAGCTTCTGACACAGCCGCATAATCGTCGCGGTAGAGACAAATGTCGCCTGCGCCAGTTCCCGCACCGTGATGTTACCCACCAGCAGTGGATGCTCCGTGAGGTGGGCGAGTACGCGATATTCCGCGCGGGTCAGCGATTCCCCGCGCGTTAACAGCGTGGCCAGGCGGTTATCCATTATTTCGCGGGTTCAACCGGCAGGTCGTCCCGCGCACCCCACTCACTCCAGGCGCCATCGTACAGCGTGACGTCGTTTACGCCGAGCGTGGCGAGCGCCAGGATCACCACGCAGGCCGTTACGCCGGAACCGCAGCTGGCAATAATCGGACGGTGTAAATCCACGCCCTGACGATCAAAAATCGCGCGTAGCTCATCGGTGGTTTTCAGTTCGCCCTCAAACACCAGATCGCCCCACGGCACGTTCAACGCCCCCGGAATGTGTCCGCGTTTCAGGCCAGGGCGAGGTTCGTCCGCTTCAGCGTTAAAACGTGCGGCAGGACGCGCATCGACGATTTGAGCAGTGTTTTCATGGCTGACGACCAGCACGTCGGTCAGGCGTTTCACCACATTTGCGTCAAACGTCGCGTCAAAATCCCCCTCCGGCAGCGTCACGTCCCCCTGCTGCAGCGGCAGTTCGTCGCGCTTCCAGCCAGCCAGCCCCCCCGCCAGAATCGAGACTTTCTCGACGCCGAAGTTTTTCAGCATCCACCACGCGCGCGGGGCAGAGAAGAGGTTACCTTCATCATAAACAACGAGGTGTTTGTCTTTGCTGATGCCCAGCTCGCGCATCGCCACGGAGAAGGCTTCCGGGCGCGGCAGCATGTGCGGCAGAGGGGAGGTGTGATCGGAGAGGGTTTCGATATCAAAAAATACCGCGCCCGGCAGGTGCCCTGCGCGGTATTCACCGGGAACGTCACGATGCTCCTGGCCCGGAGGAGCCATACGCGCGTCAATAATCTGCACTTCAGGATCGTCGCCGTGCTCAATCAGCCAGTCGGCGGCGACAAAATATGAGGTGGACATGGGTTGCCTCCATTCTTTTCCGTAAAAAAGGATTGTCGGTGTTTTTTCTGACACCGACAAGCAAACCACGTTCAACTCGCGAGCAAGCCCCTATTTTTTCACCGCTTCGCCGTTCTGCCAGGCTTTTTGCAGCGCAGGCCAGTACTCGCGGTTAGCCTCGATCATCTCATCCAGAATCGCTTTCGCGTGCTCCATGGTCGGTACGGTGCGGTTCAGGGTAAATGCCTGCAGCGCTTTCTCATAGCTCCCTTCAATGGTTGCTTCCACCAGCAACTGTTCAGAGGCGAGCTGCTGTTGCAGCAGCGTCTGATGGAACAGCGGCACCTGGCCCACGCGGACAGGCTCTGGCCCCTCGGAGGTGATATAAGCGGGAACCTCGACGACCGCATCGTACGGCAGATTAGTAATTGCCCCGCGGTTTTCCACCATCACCAGATGACGGCTCCGCAGGTTGAAGGCCAGCGAGCAGGCGACATCGACGATAAACTCGCCGTGAACGCCAACGTGGAAGGCGTCCGGCAGGATCCCGGTACGCTTATATTCTTCGGCTGCGGCAAACAGCTTTTTCTCACGCCCGTTCATCACTTCGTTAGCGCGGGTGTAGTCCGGGTTCTGATGCTCAACAATCTGGTTCGGCATCAGGTAGTACTGCAGATACGGGTTCGGCAGATACTCCGGGAAGTTATCCATGATCGGCTTGATGTTGCGCCAGGTTTTCACCCACGACGGATCGGAGTGCTGCGGGTCGGTTTTGGCGGCATCTTCCGTCAGCAGACCAAACTTCGCGATATGTTTACGCAGCTCCGGCAGCTTGTCCTCGCCGTCCACCAACACACGGGTAAACCAGCCGAAGTGATTCAGCCCAAAGTAGTCCACCTCCAGCTTGCGGCGATCGACCCCCAGAATGGCTCCCATGTTACGCATTGCAGCAACCGGCATATCGCAAATATTCAGCACGCGGGCGTTTGGCCGCAGACGACGCACCCCCTCTGCGACGATTGCCGCCGGGTTGGAGTAGTTTACGATCCATGCTTTTTCATGCGCGTAGCGATCTACCAGATCGATAAGCTCGACCATTGGCAGGATCGTACGCAGCCCGTAAGCCAGCCCGCCGGGGCCGCAGGTCTCCTGACCAACCACGCCGTGGCGCAGCGGGATCTTCTCATCCTGCTCGCGCATTTTATACTGGCCAACGCGCATCTGGGCGAAGACGAAGTGTGCGCCGCTGAAGGCCACTTCCGGGTCATTGGTGACGGTAAATTTGATGCTCTGGCTGTGGTCGCGGATCACTTTTTCCACCACCGGAGCAATCGTGTTCTGACGCGCCTCGTCGATGTCGTAGAGGCGGATTTCGGCCAGCGGGAAGTCCTGCAGACGCACCATCAAGCTTTTCACAATACCTGGCGTGTAGGTGCTACCGCCGCCAGCAATCGACAGAATGAATGGGGGTGTAAACATCTTTAGCTCCTTTCAGAGAAACGTCTCAACGGCTTCTCGCATTTTTTTGACATGCAGCCCGTAGACCACCTGAACGTTGTTACCTTGTTTGATAATCCCTTTTGCGCCGGTCGCTTTCAGGCGCGGCTCATCAATGATGGCGACATCCTTCACCGTCACACGTAAGCGGGTGTAGCAGTTATCCACCACTTCAATATTTTCCCGGCCGCCCAGACCGACAACGATGGATTCACCCAGCCCGTCGTTATTGCCCTTCGCCTGGTACTCCTGTTTGCTGTAAAGGCGCGTCTCCTGGTCCTCATCTTCACGGCCTGGCGTTTTCATGTTGAAACGCAGGATCAGGAAGCGGAACACCACGAAGTAGAGGGCGAACATGATCAGCCCGACCACGATGTACATCGGCCAGTTGGACTTCTCCGTACCGAGCGGCAGGTTGTAGAGAATAAAATCGATAATCCCGTTAGCGCCGATGGCGTGAACACCCAGCAGGGAGAACAGCATCATCCCGATACCCGTCAGCACCGCGTGCACCACGAACAGCAGCGGGGCGACAAACAGGAAGGAGAACTCGATGGGCTCGGTGACGCCGACCAGCAGCGAAGTGAGCGCCGCCGGGATCAGAATCGCTTTTGCTGCCGCTTTACGCTCCGGCTTTGCGGTCATGTACATCGCCAGCGCCGCCGCCGGCAGGCCAAACATCTTGCTGATGCCGCGCGCATCCCATACCACCGTGCTGCTGAGCTGTTTCACCTCCGGGCAGGCCATTTCCGCGAAGTAAATGTTGCGCGCGCCCTGATAAACCGTACCGCACACCTCTTGCGTGCCGCCCAGTTCGGTATACAGGAACGGGGTATAGACCAGATGATGCAGACCGGTGGGCACCAGAATGCGCTCAAGGAAGCCGTAGATCGCCACGCCGAACGGACCAGAACCTTTGATGGCAAGCGCCATTGCGCTAATGCCGTGCTGGGCAAACGGCCACAGCTCGCTCATCACTACGCCGAGCAGCATGGAAACGGGCAGCATCACAATGGCGACAAAACAGTGACCAGAGTAAATCGCCATCGCGCCGTTAAACTGTACGCCGGAGTATTTGTTGTACAGGTATCCGGAAAGCGCGCCGGTCAGGATCCCTGCGAACACGCCCATCTCCAGCACCTGAACGCCCAGCACCATAGTCTGCCCGGCGGCTTTCATCTGTGCTGCGGGTGCCAGTTCGCCCTGAAGCTGTAGCGTGACGTTCATGGCGTTGATAAACACCACAAACGTTACCAGCCCAATCAGCGCCGCGTAGCCTTTGTCCCGTGTTGCCAGACCAATCGGGATGCCGACGGCAAACACCAGGGCCAGGTTAACCAGCACCGACACGGCAGATTTGGCGATCAGCTGGCCGATGTTCTGGATCAGCGGATGGCCGAGAAACGGCAGATACTCGGCCAGGTTGCCATTGCCCAGCACATTGCCAAAGGCGATAAACAGACCGACGATCGGTAAAATAAGTACCGGTCCGTACAATGATTTTCCGAAATTTTGTAGGGCGTTCACGGCTCGTTTCATGGCTTTCTCTCTTATTGAACCGCGCACTCGGGGTGCGTCTTGAGCTTAAAACTAGCAGGCTCCCGGCGAGCTTATCCAGCTATCTTCTTGTTTTAAAAACAAATGACGTGAAAGGTAACATGTGACGTTTGACGTTGTGATCGGTGTAACATCACCACGCTGACGATGCGAGCCGCCTTCCAGATCCTAAAAATGGACTTTTTGTATTAACGAAACTTGCGGATAATACTTATCCGGAAGACGACCAACAGGCTCCATGGGCCAGGGACAAAGGATGAAACCGTTTCGCTTAGCCGCGCTCTCTCTTGCGCTGCTCACCACGTTTACGCTTGTCGGCTGTGATAACAGCGACGATAAACCTCAGGCTGCGGCTCCCGCGGCTTCTACAGCAACCACACCAAAAGCGGCAGAAAAGCCAGACGCTGACAAGCTGGCAAAACTGGTGGCACAAAGTCAGGGCAAAGCGCTCACTCTGCTTGATGCCTCTGAAGTGCAGCTGGACGGCGCCGCCACGCTGGTGCTGACATTCTCTGTTCCACTGAATCCGGATCAGGATTTCTCGAAAACCGTGCATGTCGTGGATAAGAAAAGCGGCAAGGTTGACGGGGCGTGGGAACTGGCGCCGAACCTGAAAGAGCTTCGTCTGCGCCATCTGGAGCCTAACCGCAATCTGGTCGTCACCGTGGAACGCGATCTGCAGGCGTTAAACAAAGCGACTTTTGGCATCGACTACGAAAAAGCCCTGACCACCCGGGATGTCGAGCCGACGGTCGGATTCGCCAGCCGCGGGTCACTGCTGCCGGGTAAAGTGGTGGAAGGCTTGCCGGTCATGGCGCTCAACGTCAATAACGTGGACGTGAACTTCTATCGCGTGAAACCGGAATCGCTGGCTTCATTCGTCAGCCAGTGGGAATACCGTAACTCGCTGACCAACTGGGAATCTGACAATCTGCTGAAGATGGCCGAGTTGGTTTATACCGGTCGTTTCGATCTTAACCCGGCACGTAACACGCGTGAAAAACTGCTGCTGCCGCTGAAAGATATCAAGCCGCTCCAGCAGCCGGCGTCTATATCGCAGTGATGAATCAGGCAGGGCACTACAACTACAGCAATGCCGCCACGCTCTTCACCTTAAGCGATATTGGGCTGTCCGCTCACCGTTATCATAACCGTCTCGATATCTTCACCCAGAGCCTGGAAAACGGTGCGGCGCAATCCGGCGTAACCGTCACGCTGTTAAACGATAAAGGGCAGACCCTGGCTGAGGCGAACAGCGATGCTGACGGCCATGCAAAGCTCGAAACTGACAAAGAAGCCGCGCTGATCCTTGCCAGTAAAGATGGCCAGACTACGCTGCTTGACCTCAAGCTGCCGGCACTCGATCTGGCGGAGTTCGACATTGCCGGTAGCCCGGGTTACAGCAAGCAATTCTTTATGTTTGGCCCGCGTGACCTCTATCGCCCAGGCGAAACGGTGATCCTGAACGGCTTACTGCGCGACAGCGACGGTAAACCGCTGCCCGCGCAGCCGGTGAAGCTGGATGTGCTTCGCCCGGACGGGCAGGTAGCGCGTACCGTCGTCGTCCAGCCGGAGAATGGTCTCTATCGCTTTAACTATCCGCTGGACAGCGGGGCGCAAACCGGCATGTGGCATATCCGCGCCAATACGGGCGATAACCAGCAGCGTCTGTGGGACTTCCACGTCGAAGATTTTATGCCAGAGCGTATGGCGCTGAATCTGAGCGGACAAAAAACGCCGGTTGCACCGCAGGATAACGTCGACTTTAACGTGGTGGGATATTACCTCTACGGCGCACCGGCCAACGGTAATGCCCTGCAGGGGCAGCTCTTTTTGCGTCCACTGCGTGAAGCGGTTCCGGCGCTGCCTGGCTTCCAGTTTGGCGATATCGCCGAAGACAACCTGAGTCGCAGCCTGGATGAAGTGCAGCTTACGCTTGATGAACAGGGGCGTGGGCAGGTCTCTACGGAAAGCCAGTGGAAAGAGGTGCATTCTCCGCTTCAGCTGATCCTGCAGGCCAGCCTGCTGGAATCAGGCGGTCGTCCGGTGACGCGTCGTGCTGAACAGGCTATCTGGCCAGCAGCCGAATTACCGGGTATTCGTCCTCAGTTCGCCAGCAAGGCGGTGTATGATTACCGCACCGATACCACCGTTAACCAGCCTATTGTCGATGAAAACGGCAACGCCAGTTTCGACATTGTCTATGCCGATGCCAGTGGGGCGAAAAAGGCTGTTTCCGGATTACAGGTGCGCCTGATCCGCGAACGCCGCGACTACTACTGGAACTGGTCAGAAAGCGATGGCTGGCAGTCCCAGTTTGATCAAAAAGATCTCATTGAAGGCGAGCAGGAACTGACCCTCAAGGCCGATGAAACGGGCAAAGTGACGTTCCCGGTAGAGTGGGGCTCCTATCGTCTGGAAGTGAAAGCGCCTGATGACATGGTCAGCAGCGTACGTTTCTGGGCCGGGTACAGCTGGCAGGATAACAGTGACGGCACGGGAGCCGCGCGCCCCGACCGCGTGACCCTGAAACTGGATAAGCCTTCTTACCAGCCGGGTGACACCATCCAGTTGCATATCGCCGCACCTGCCGCAGGTAAAGGCTATGCGATGATCGAATCCAGCGAAGGGCCACTGTGGTGGAAAGAGATCGACGTTCCGGCCAACGGACTGGATCTGTCTATTCCGGTAGACAAAGCCTGGAAACGCCACGACCTCTATCTCAGCACGCTGGTGGTTCGCCCTGGCGATAAATCCAAATCCGCCACGCCGAAGCGGGCGGTTGGCCTGCTGCATCTGCCGATGGGGGATGAAAATCGCCGTCTGAATATCGCGCTGGATAACCCGCAAAAAATGCGCCCTAACCAGACGCTTTCCGTGAAGGTAAAAGCCAGCGTGAAAGAGGGCCCGGTACCACAGAAAGTGAACGTGCTGGTCTCCGCGGTGGACAGCGGCGTGCTGAACATTACCGATTACGTCACGCCGGATCCGTGGCAGGCCTTCTTTGGTCAGAAGCGCTATGGCGCGGATATCTACGATATCTACGGCCAGGTGATTGAAGGCCAGGGACGTATGGCCGCGCTGCGTTTTGGTGGTGACGGCGATGAGCTTAAACGCGGCGGTAAGCCGCCGGTGAACCATGTCACCATTATCGCCCAGCAGGCACAGCCAGTGACGCTTGATGCGAATGGTGAAGGGTCCATCACACTGCCAATTGGAGACTTCAACGGTGAGCTGCGTCTGATGGCGCAGGCCTGGACGGAAGAGGATTTCGGCAGCAGCGAAAGCAAAGTGATTGTGGCCGCGCCGGTCATTACCGAGCTTAATACGCCGCGCTTCCTGGCAAGCGGCGATACCTCACGGTTGACACTGGATCTCACTAACCTGACCGATCAGCCGCAAACGCTAAATGTGGCCTTAACCGCGACCGGCAAGCTGTCGCTGGAAGGGGCGCAGCCGCAGCCTGTCAAACTGCCACCGGGTGCGCGCAGCACGCTGTTTATTCCGGTGCGTGCACTGGAAGGTTACGGTGACGGCGAAGTGACGGCGCAGGTAACAGGACTTCAGCTGCCTGGCGAGACCTTCGCTCCGCAGCAGAAGAGCTGGAAAATCGGCGTCCGTCCTGCGTTCCCGGCGCAGACGGTGAATACCGGGGCCATGCTGAACCCGGGTGAGTCCTGGACTGCGCCAGGGCAGCATATCAACGGCTTCTCTCCCGCTACATTGCAGGGACAACTGCTGCTTAGCGGCAAACCGCCGCTTAATCTGGCGCGCTATATCCGTGAGCTGCAGGCATATCCTTATGGCTGTCTTGAACAAACCACCAGTGGCCTGTTCCCGTCTCTCTATACCAACGCGTCACAGCTGAAGGCGCTTGGCATTAAAGGCGACACGGACGACAAACGTCGTGCTGCCATTGATATTGGCATCTCCCGCCTTCTGCAGATGCAGCGTGACGACGGTGGTTTTGCGCTCTGGGATAAAAACGGTCCGGAAGAGTACTGGCTGACTGCCTATGTCACTGACTTCCTGGTGCGTGCCGGTGAGCAGGGCTACAGCGTGCCGACGGATGCGGTCAATAATGCCAATAGCCGACTGCTCCGCTACCTGCAGGATCCGGGCATGATGTCCATCCGCTACAGCGACGATACCCAGGCCAGCAAATTTGCCGTGCAGGCCTATGCCGCACTGGTACTGGCGCGCCAGCAAAAAGCCCCGCTGGGTGCGTTGCGTGAAATCTGGGATCGTCACGGGCAGGCGGCTTCCGGTCTGCCGCTGATGCAGCTCGGTATGGCACTCAAACTGATGGGGGATGCCCCGCGCAGCCAGCAGGCGCTGGATCTTGCCCTCAAAACGCCGCGCAACGACAGCAGAAACTGGATGGCGGATTACGGTAGCGCGCTTCGTGATAACGCGCTGATGCTCTCCCTTCTGGAGGAGTACAAGCTGCTGCCGGATGCGCAAAATACGCTGCTGAATGCCCTGTCTGAACAGGCCTTCAGCCAGCGCTGGCTGTCTACGCAGGAGAGTAACGCGCTGTTCCTGGCCGGACGTTCGCTACAAACTCTGTCCGGAGCATGGCAGGCGGAAACCTCACTCTCGGGTAGCGCATTGAGCGGTGACAAGGCGCTGGTGCAGAATATGAATGGCGATCAGCTTGGTGCGCTGCAGGTGACCAACACCGGCACGACACCGCTGTGGGTGCGTCTGGATAGCACCGGTTACCCGGACTCAGCCCCTCTCGAATGTTCTGCAGATTGAACGCCATATTCTGGCAACCGACGGCAGTTCGAAATCGCTCTCTTCGCTGAAGAGCGGTGAGCTGGTGCTGGTATGGCTGGAAGTGAAGGCCAGCCAGAACGTGCCGGATGCGCTGGTGGTGGATCTCCTCCCGGCGGGTCTGGAGCTGGAGAACCAGAACCTGGCAAGCAGCAGCGCCAGCCTGCAGGACAGCGGCAGCGAAGTGCAGAACCTGCTTAGCCAGATGCAGCAGGCGGATATTCAGCATATGGAGTTCCGCGACGACCGCTTTGTGGCCGCAGTGCCGGTGAACGAAGGGCAGCCGGTTACGCTGGTTTATCTGGCGCGCGCCGTGACGCCGGGAACGTACCAGGTACCGGTGCCGCTGGTGGAGTCCATGTATGTTCCGCAGTGGCGGGCAACGGGTGCGGCCAGTGGCCCGCTGATTGTTGTACCGTAATATGTCAGTTGCACGTCTGATACGCTCCCGCTGGCTGTGGCTGGCGGGGGCGCTTCTCATTTTATGGGGGCTGATTGTCGCCGCCGACCGCCTCTGGCCGTTGCCGCTGAAAGAGGTTAACCCCGCCCGGGTGGTGGTCGATGAGAAGGGCACGCCGCTCTGGCGTTTTGCCGACAGCGAAGGGATCTGGCGTTATCCGGTCACGATTGAAGAGGTCTCTCCTCGCTATCTTGAGGCCCTGATCCAGTATGAAGATCGCTGGTTCTGGGAGCATCCAGGCGTGAATCCTTTCTCTGTGCTGCGCGCCGCCTGGCAGGATCTGACGTCCGGTAAGGTTGTCTCCGGGGGCAGCACGCTGACCATGCAGGTTGCGCGTCTGCTGGATCCGCATCCGCGCACCTTTGGCGGTAAAATTCGTCAACTCTGGCGGGCGATGCAGCTTGAATGGCACCTCTCCAAGCGCGAGATCCTCACCCTCTACCTTAACCGCGCCCCGTTTGGCGGGACGCTCCAGGGAATAGGTGCTGCAAGCTGGACCTATCTGGGTAAACCGCCATCACAGCTCAGCTATTCCGAAGCGGCCCTGCTGGCGGTGCTACCTCAGGCCCCCAGCCGTTTACGCCCGGACCGCTGGCCGGCGCGGGCGGAAGCGGCGCGCAACAAAGTGCTCGACCGGATGGTAACGCAGGGCGTCTGGTCAGCCCGACAGGTTAACGAATCCCGTGAAGAGCCGGTATGGCTGGCTCCCCGGCAGATGCCCCAGCTGGCGCCGCTCTTCGCACGCATGATGCTGGGAAAAAGCCGTGATACCAAAATTGTCACCACTCTGGATGCCGCCTTACAACGGCAGCTGGAAGAGCTGGCAATGAACTGGAAATCCCGCCTGCCGGCGCGCAGTTCACTGGCGATGATCGTCGTGGATCATACCAATATGAAAGTGCGCGGCTGGGTCGGTTCGGTGGATATTAACGATGACACCCGCTTCAGCCATGTGGATATGGTGAATGCGATCCGATCCCCGGGATCGGTACTGAAACCTTTTATCTACGGTATGGCGCTCGACGATGGATTGATCCATCCCGCTTCACTGCTTCAGGATGTCCCCAGGAAAACCGGTGATTATCGTCCCGGTAACTTTGACAGCGGATTCCATGGGCCGGTGAGCATGAGCGAAGCGCTGGTGCGCTCCCTTAACCTGCCTGCCGTGCAGGTGCTGGAGGCGTACGGGCCTAAGCGTTTTGCCGGCATGCTCAGCAACGCAGGGTTGCCGCTTATTTTGCCTGCGGGGGCGCAGCCAAATCTGTCGTTGATCCTGGGCGGGGCGGGAGCGCGGCTGGCTGATATTACTGCTGCCTACAGCGCTTTTGCCCGCCACGGTAAAGCGGGAAGGCTGCGCTTACAGCCAGGTGATGCGCTGGTTGAACGTCCGCTGTTGTCACCCGGCTCGGCCTGGATTATTCGCCGTATTCTGGCGAATGAAGCCCAACCGTTACCGGATAACTCACTGCCGCAGGTTGCGCCGCTGGCATGGAAAACGGGCACCAGCTACGGCTATCGCGATGCCTGGGCCATTGGCCTGAATGCGCGTTACGTGATTGGCATCTGGACAGGAAGGCCGGACGGCACGCCCGTGGCGGGACAGTTTGGTTTTGCCAGTGCCGTGCCGCTGTTAAATCAGGTGAATAACCTGCTTCAGTCGCGCTCAACGATAGACGAAGCGCGCCTGCCACGCGATCCGCGCCCGGAAAGCGTCGGGCGAGGCGTGATCTGCTGGCCTGGCGGGCAATCTTTGCCGGAGGGCAGTGAAAACTGCCGTCGACGCCTGTCGACCTGGCTGCTGGAAGGGAGTGAGCCGCCGACGCTGTTGCTGCCGGAGCAGGAGGGCATCCGCGGGATCCGTTTCCCGATCTGGCTGGATAAAACCGGCAAACGCGTGGCGGCAGATTGCCCGGATGCCACAGAGAAAGTGCTGGACGTCTGGCCGCTGCCCCTGGAGCCGTGGCTACCGGCAGCGGAAAAAAGAGCGGCACGTCTTCCCGCACCCTCAACGGTTTGTCCACCGCTGGATGATAACAATGCGGCACCGCTAATGATTTCAGGTATCAGAGAGGGGGCGGTCATTAAACGTCTTCCGGGTGAGGATAATGTGACAATTTCCGTCACGACCAGCGGGGGAGAAGGGCAGCGATGGTGGTTTTTAAATGGCGAGCCTCTTGAACATAAAAATCGGAATTTTTCAATGCAGTTATCTTTGCCCGGTAAATTTCAATTAGTTGCCATGGATGAGGCCGGGAAATTGGCTACGCTTAATTTTGAATTAAGCCGCTAACCCCTACTCCCTATTAATTAGCTTGATAATAATCAATGTTCGTTCCTGCGAAAAAACGAGAATGCGTTTTTATTTGAAGGAATGAGCAATGACAAAAATAAAAAGCCAGGGAGACGGCCTTTTACCCGCTGTATCCCGACGTCAGTTTATCCAGGCCGGGTCGGCGCTTGCTGCCCTGCCGTTTGTCGCCCGCGTTGGCAAAGCAGAGTCGAGTGAAGGCACCGCTGCACAAGACGAGCCTGCGGAAAACATTATTCAGACCTGCAGCACATTTGACTGCGGGGGGAAATGTGATATTCGGGCCCACGTCAACGATGGCGTGGTGACCCGAATTTCCACGCGCCCGGATAATGAGCTGGATCCGCAAATGCCGGTGATGCGCGCCTGCGTTCGTGGCCGGGCTTACCGGAAATTTGTTTACCATCCTGACCGTTTAAAATATCCGATGAAACGCGTGGGTAAGCGCGGTGAAGGAAAATTTGAACGTATTTCGTGGGATGAAGCTACCACGCTTATTGCCGAACGGTTAAAAACGATCACGCAACAATACGGCGCAGCCTCGCGTTATGTTCATGTGGGTACGGCGGTTTCCGGGGGCACCTTTTCCGGGGATAAGATGGTCCGTCGTTTGCTCAACTTAACCGGCGGATACCTTGAAAGCTATCATTCGGTCAGTATGGGCAATACAGCTGCCGCGACGCCTTACACCTACGGCACCGCCGCCAGCGGCAGTTCGCTGGATACACTGCAGGATACCCGGCTGGTGATCCTCTGGGGTCATAACCCAACGGAGACCATTTTTGGTCACAGCAACCACTATTTCCAGAGGATGAAGCAAAACGGCACGCGTTTTATCGTGGTTGATCCACGCTACTCAGATACCGTTTCATCCCTTGCCGATCAATGGATCCCCTTATTACCGACGACCGATAACGCGCTGATGGACGCGATGATGTACGTTATCGTCACGGAAAACCTGCACGATCGCGAATTTATTCAGCGCTATACTCTGGGCTTCGATGAAGCCTCAATGCCTGAAGGTGTGCCCGCCAACGAGTCTCTTGTCGCCTATCTGACCGGTGCGAAAGATGGAGTGGTGAAAACTCCCGAATGGGCAGAGCAAATTACCCATGTGCCAGCGCAGACCATCCGGCAGCTGGCACGCGACTATGCCACAACAAAACCTGCCGCGTTAATTCAGGGCTGGGGTCCACAGCGCCACAACTGCGGCGAACGCACCGCGCGTGGCTCTACGCTGCTGGCAACGCTGACGGGCAATGTTGGCGTAAAAGGTGGGTGGGCTGCAGGATATGGTGGTTGTGCCAACCGGAAATTTGCGGTCGGTCCTGACATGCCGGATAACCCGGTCAAAGCAAAAATATCGGTGATGAACTGGGTTCAGGCCGCTGACGATGCCTCACAGGTCACACCGGATGTCGGCCTGAAGGATGCTGAAAAGCTCGACAGTAATATCCGCATTCTGTTTTCTCTGGCGGGTAACTATCTTGCTAACCAGAACCCCGATCTGCACCAGGCGACACGGGTATTGGAAGACGAGTCGAAAATTCAGTTCATCGTGGCAAGCGATCTCTTCATGACGCCGAGTGCCCGCTATGCCGATCTTCTGCTGCCGGAAACCAGCTTTATGGAACGCTGGAATATCGGTGAAACCTGGGGGACCGCAAGCTATCTGATCCTGTCGGAAAAGCTGATCAAACCCGAATTTGAACGCCGTTCAGACTATGACTGGCTGCGCGAAGTAGCCGCTAAGCTGGGTATCGAACCGGCCTTCAGCCAGGGGCGGGATGAAAAGGCGTGGATTGAACACATATGGGAGCAGACACGCCTGGCGATGCCAGAGGAAAACTTGCCTGACTTCGCGACGTTGCAAAAGACGCGGCAACATCTCTTTAAAAGCGCACCGTATGTCGCTTTTGAGGACAATATTCGCGACCCGCAAAATCATCCCTTCCCGACGCCATCCGGAAAAATTGAGATCTTCTCGAAGCGTCTTTACGACATGCATCACCCGGAAATCCCTGCGCTGTCGCATTACGTGCCAGCCCATGAAGGACCGGAGGATGAACTGGCGAAGACGTTCCCGCTACAGCTCATTACCTGGAAGGGGAAAAACCGCGCCAACTCCACTCAGTATGCCAACCCATGGCTGATTGAGGTTCAGCAGCAAAAGTTATGGATTCACCCACAGGACGCGCAAAAACGCGGTATTGCGCAGGGAGATACCGTGCGTATTCACAATGCACGGGGCATTTGTGAAATCCCGGCCGAAGTCACGCCGCGCATCATTCCTGGCGTTGTTGCCATGCAGGCTGGCGCCTGGTGGCAGCCGGACGAGCGGGGCATTAATAAAGGTGGCTGCGCGAACGTGCTCAGCTCCGCCCGTATTACCGCACTTGCGAAAGGGAATTCTCATCAAACCATGCTGGTGGAGGTAGCAAAAGCATGAGTCAGTTTAAACACTACGCGCCGGTGAGCGACAAACAGCTGGGCTTCTATATCGACTCATCCCGCTGCTCGGGCTGCAAGGCCTGCCAGGTGGCATGCAAAGATAAAAACAACCTTGAACCCGGGCGTCGTTTCCGTCGCGTGTACGAAATCAACGGCGGGAATTTCATCCCAACCGGCCAGGGCGGCGTCAGCAATAACGTTTTTGCCTACACACTTTCTGTCTCCTGCAATCACTGTGCGGATCCTGTCTGCACCAAAAACTGCCCGACCACCGCGATGCATAAGCGTCCGGGTGACGGCATCGTGCGCGTCGATACGGATAAGTGCGTCGGCTGTGGATACTGTGAGTGGTCATGCCCCTATGGCGCGCCGCAGCTCAACGAGCAGACCGGGCAGATGTCCAAATGCGATTTTTGCGTGGATCTGCAGGCGAAAGGCGAACAGCCTGTCTGCGTGGCAACCTGTCCCCTTGAAGCGATCAAATTCGGGCCGATTGATGAACTTCGGGCGAAATACGGTGTGGTCTGTGACGTGAAGGGATTGCCTGATTCCTCCATCACCAAACCGAACCTGGTGATCAAAGCACATCAGGGCGCAGAGAAAGAGGGG
This sequence comes from Enterobacter sp. SECR19-1250, assembly GCF_013391025.1. NCBI lineage: Bacteria > Pseudomonadati > Pseudomonadota > Gammaproteobacteria > Enterobacterales > Enterobacteriaceae > Enterobacter > Enterobacter sp. SECR19-1250. The sequence goes on from NZ_JACASJ010000041.1 coordinate 25,005, forward strand.
ACACGTCATGCATGAGTTACCGTTGCTGATTTTTACCCTGTTCCTTCAGGGATCGGTAGGCGTTACGCTCTGGCTGGCGCTCGGAGACGCGCAGGCTTCGCCGCGTAACGCGCTGCTGCCTGCTGCCGGGGCATTCGTGCTGGCCTGCCTGGGGCTGCTCGCCTCGGCGCTGCATATGGGCTACCCGCTCAATGCTCTCAACGCGCTGCGCCACGTATCCAGCTCCTGGCTGAGCCGTGAGATTGTATTTGCCAGCCTTTACCTTGCGGCGCTTGGTCTTGCGACGCTGCTGATGTTCGCGAAAAAACCAGGCTGGAAGCCGCTTCTGGCGGTGGCGGGTCTTGTCGGGCTGGTGGACGTGTTCTGCATGGCGCAGATTTATATCCATACGTCGGTTGTTACCTGGCAGCACATCAACACGCTGGTGCTGTTCATCGGCTCGGTGGGAATCATTGGCTCAGCCTGCGTGGCCGTTGGGGCGCCTTCCCGGATTAACCTGCGCGCGGCGGTTGTGATTATTACGCTGCTGGTGCTTGTGCGTCTGGTGATGCAGCCCGTCTGGCTGGCCGACATTACAGCCATGGACAACACCGTTGTGACATTCCCTCACGCTCCGTTACGGATGCTGGAGCAACTGCGCACGGTGCATCTGCTGAGCTGGTGCGTTTCCGTTGCGGGCATGCTGTGTTTTGCCGCGGGCGGTCTGAAGGCCGCGCGAGGCCCGGTGCTGCTGGGCAGCGCATTACTGATTGTGGGTGAGCTGATGCTGCGCTTCGTTTTCTTCAGTATTGGCTGATGGACGAATTAACGCTTATCCCGGCGATGGACGTGACGCATGCGTGCGTTCGTCGTCGTTTCCGCCATGCCTCCTGCCACGCCTGTGCGGACGCTTGCCCTGTGCAGGCGTTCACTTTTACGGACTCGGGCGTTCTGATTGATGACAGCCGTTGTATTGAATGCGGTGACTGCCTGTTTGTCTGCCCAGCCGGAGCCATTACCGGCATCGTACCGCGAAAACGCTTTTTGCGTGGAGATACGCTTGTCGGGCCGTTTGCGGAACGCGCACCTGGAGTGAATGAGCTGCTACTGTGGCACGCGCAATACCGCGTTCGTTTTATCAGTATTGAGGTGGAGCACCATCCTGACTGGCTGCTGGCGCTTGCCCGGCTTAATCTTACGCTTCGCCGACGCGGTGAAGCGGCGTGGGCATTTAAGCTCATCCCGCACAACGAGGTGAATCTCGCCCGCCGTGCGCTAATGCACGTTCCCCGCGAGGATGTTCGTGCCTGTCGCGTCATGCCCGGCCTGCGTGAGTTGCGAAGGGCTTTTCCCGCGTTTAGTGAGGCAGAGATCGCTCTCGACGCCGGAAAGTGCGTGCTGTGCGGGGCGTGCTGGCGAAGCTGTCAGGAAAAGGCGATTCGTTTTGAGAACGCCAGTCTGAGGGTGGAAACCGAATATTGCACCGGTTGCGGTGGTTGTGAAGCGGTTTGCCAGCATGCGGCGATAAAAGTGACACAAACAGAGGGAATAGCGAAAACGGTAACCATGCCCGCATATGAGGCCAATTGCCAGACGTGCCGCCGTCGGTTCTGGTCATTTACGCATGAAGAAAAGCAGTGCCCGCTCTGTTTCCACCATCACTACGGGATGCGAAATCTGTCCTGTTGCTAATCTTCGTCTCATTTTAAAAAAATGTTATGTATAACCATAGGCAATGGCGCTATTGCTCTTTATAATCCGCGCCACACCATACTCAGGTATGCAAAAACAACAGAACATTTTACAGAGGTTATCAATGGCTATTGAACGTACTTTTTCCATCATCAAACCAAACGCGGTGGCAAAAAACGTTATTGGCAGCATCTTCGCTCGCTTTGAATCAGCAGGGTTTAAGATCGTTGGCACCAAAATGCTGCATCTGACCGTTGAGCAGGCTCGCGGTTTCTACGCTGAGCATGAAGGTCGCCCATTCTTTGACGGTCTGGTTGAGTTCATGACCTCTGGCCCGATCGTGGTATCCGTGCTGGAAGGCGAAAATGCGGTACAGCGTCACCGTGACCTGCTGGGTGCAACCAACCCGGATAACGCGCTGGCAGGTACGCTGCGCGCTGACTACGCTGACAGCTTCACCGAGAACGGCACCCACGGTTCTGACTCTGTTGAATCTGCAGCGCGCGAAATCGCTTTCTTCTTCGCAGAAGGCGAAGTGTGTCCACGTACCCGTTAATTTAACGGTTTCGTTTACACATTATTTTCGTAAATGCCACGTGCAAACGTGGCATCCCTGCGCCAGACTTTGTACAATGCAACGCCCCGGACGAGCAGAACGCTTTCCGGGGCGTTTCTTTTCAACCCTCCATGGGCCATAACGTGTAACAACGAGGCCGGAAAATATTATGTCTGAATTAGTGAATACCTCCGAAGTCGCCACGCCTGCGGTTCCAAATAAAAATGGAAAAATTAACCTGCTGGATCTGAACCGTCAGCAGATGCGCGAGTTCTTTAAAGAGTTGGGCGAGAAGCCGTTTCGTGCCGATCAGGTCATGAAATGGATGTACCACTATTGCAGCGACAACTTTGATGACATGACTGACATCAACAAAGTGCTGCGCAACAAGCTCAAAGAAGTGGCTGAAATCCGCGCACCGGAAGTGGTGGAAGAACAACGCTCTTCAGATGGCACCATCAAATGGGCGATTGCCGTTGGCGATCAGCGTGTTGAAACCGTGTATATCCCGGAAGACGATCGCGCCACGCTGTGCGTCTCTTCTCAGGTTGGCTGTGCGCTGGAGTGCAAATTCTGCTCAACCGCGCAGCAAGGTTTTAACCGTAACCTGCGTGTATCGGAAATCATTGGCCAGGTCTGGCGTGCCGCGAAAATCGTTGGCGCGGCGAAAGTGACCGGAACCCGCCCAATTACCAACGTGGTGATGATGGGGATGGGTGAACCGCTGCTGAACCTGACTAACGTGGTTCCGGCAATGGAAATCATGCTGGACGATTTCGGTTTTGGCCTCTCCAAACGTCGCGTGACGCTCTCTACGTCAGGCGTGGTTCCGGCTCTGGATAAGCTGGGTGACATGATTGACGTGGCGCTGGCCATCTCTCTGCATGCGCCAAACGATGAAATCCGCGACGAAATTGTGCCGATTAACAAAAAGTACAATATCGAAACCTTCCTTGCGGCGGTGCGTCGCTACCTGGAAAAATCCAACGCCAACCAGGGCCGCGTAACCATCGAGTACGTGATGCTCGACCACGTGAACGACGGTACCGAGCATGCGCATGAACTGGCTGCACTGCTGAAAGATACGCCGTGCAAAATTAACCTGATCCCATGGAACCCGTTCCCGAGAGCGCCGTATGGCCGCAGCTCGAACAGCCGTATCGACCGTTTCTCGAAGGTGTTGATGGAGTACGGTTTCACCACCATCGTGCGTAAAACCCGTGGTGATGATATCGATGCCGCATGCGGTCAGCTGGCGGGTGATGTGATTGACCGAACCAAACGTACCCTGCGTAAACGCATGCAGGGCGAGACGATTGCGGTCAAAGCTGTTTGATTATTATGCAATCACGGCGCATTATTGCGCCGTGAAGCATAATCTTACTGAATAATCAGTCAGATTCGTGATGACTGAGTAATAATTACGGTGCGTTTCATACGACTTTCGGGCAGTATGTAACGACGTAACAACAGTTTAGCTTCACGGGCAGGGCGCACTGTCATCTCCGGGCTGACAGTCTTATACTGACTGTTCAAGGTTAACTGACCAGAAGTTTCGCGGTGCGGGTGGCATTGTGACTCACCGGCACCTGAACCCTTATTTTTCACGTACCAGTAGTTGTAGCGAATGAATACTGAAGCCACTCACGACCAACATGAAGCACTCTCCACTGGCGTTCGTCTTCGCAACGCCCGTGAACAACTCGGACTCAGCCAGCAAGCCGTTGCAGAACGCTTGTGCCTGAAGGTTTCCACGGTTCGCGATATTGAAGAAGATAAGGCACCTGCCGATCTGGCTTCAACATTCTTGCGCGGGTATATCCGCTCTTACGCAAAACTGGTGCACATCCCTGAAGACGAATTACTGCCAATGATGGAGAAGCAGGCACCGGTTCGTGCAGCCAAAGTTGCACCGATGCAGAGCTTCTCTTTGGGCAAACGTCGTAAAAAACGTGATGGCTGGCTGATGAGCTTCACCTGGCTGGTGCTGTTTGTGGTGGTCGGCCTGACCGGCGCATGGTGGTGGCAAAACCACAAGGCGCAGCAGGAAGAGATCACCACGATGGCCGATCAATCCTCTGCCGAACTTAACCAGGCCGGAAACGGTAACGCGCAGAGCGTTCCACTGAGCACCGACAGCGCGGCAACGACCAGCGAACCACAAACCGCGACGACCGATACGCCAGCTACCGACGCTGCGCAGACCCCAGCGGCAACGGCTAACACGTCAGCGCCTCAGACGCAGGCTCCAGCGCAGGATCAAAACGCGGTGGTTGCACCTTCTCAGGCTCCTGTGGATACCGCAACGAACGCACCGGCGGCGAACACCGCTGCACCTCTGCCGACCGATCAGGCAGGTGTCGCAACGCCCGCGGTTGACCCTAACGCGCTGGTGATGAATTTCACTGCTGACTGCTGGTTAGAAGTCACTGACGCAACAGGTAAAAAACTGTTCAGCGGCCTGCAGCGTAAAGATGGCACGTTAAACCTAACCGGTCAGGCACCGTATAAACTTAAAATCGGCGCTCCGGCAGCGGTACAGATCCAGTATCAAGGAAAACCTGTCGATCTGAGCCGCTTTATCAGAACTAACCAGGTTGCACGTCTTACCGTTAATGCCGAACAATCAGCAGCACAGTAACAGACGGGCTACGCGGGAGATTTTTCATGCATAACCAGGCTCCGATTCAACGTAGAAAATCAAAACGGATTTACGTTGGGAATGTGCCAATCGGCGATGGGGCGCCTATCGCCGTCCAGTCGATGACCAATACGCGCACCACGGATGTGGAAGCGACGGTCAACCAAATCAAAGCCTTAGAACGCGTAGGCGCGGACATTGTTCGCGTCTCCGTGCCGACCATGGACGCCGCAGAGGCGTTCAAACTGATCAAACAGCAGGTCAGTGTGCCGCTGGTTGCAGACATCCACTTCGACTACCGCATTGCGCTTAAAGTTGCTGAATACGGCGTCGACTGCCTGCGTATTAACCCAGGCAACATCGGTAACGAAGAGCGTATCCGCATGGTGGTGGACTGCGCACGCGATAAGAACATCCCCATCCGTATCGGCGTGAACGCCGGTTCTCTGGAAAAAGATCTGCAGGAAAAGTACGGCGAACCCACGCCGCAGGCGCTGCTTGAATCCGCGATGCGTCACGTTGATCATCTGGATCGTCTTAACTTCGATCAGTTCAAGGTCAGCGTAAAAGCCTCCGATGTCTTCCTGGCGGTAGAGTCCTATCGTCTGCTGGCGAAGCAGATCGATCAGCCCCTGCACCTTGGGATCACCGAGGCGGGTGGCCTGCGCAGTGGCTCTGTCAAATCAGCCATTGGCCTGGGTCTGCTGCTCTCGGAAGGGATCGGCGACACCCTGCGCGTTTCGCTGGCGGCCGATCCGGTCGAAGAGATCAAAGTTGGCTTCGACATCCTGAAATCACTGCGTATCCGCGCACGTGGGATCAACTTCATTGCCTGTCCAACCTGTTCACGTCAGGAGTTTGACGTCATCGGAACCGTGAATGCCCTGGAGCAGCGTCTTGAAGACATCATCACCCCAATGGACGTCTCCATCATCGGTTGTGTGGTGAATGGCCCGGGTGAAGCGCTGGTGTCAACGCTGGGCGTCACCGGCGGTAACAAGAAAAGTGGTCTCTATGAAGATGGCATTCGTAAAGATCGTCTGGATAATAGTGATATGATCGATCAGCTTGAAGCGCGCATTCGTGCCAAAGCGTCGATGATGGACGAAGCGCAGCGCATCAGCGTTCAGCAGGTTGAAAAATAACGTGATGGGAAGCGAAGTGCTTCCCATGTATGATTGAACCCATTCTTTGGGTTCTTTTTTGTATATAGAAAGAGAATGAACGTGGCAAAAAACATTCAAGCCATCCGCGGCATGAACGATTATCTGCCTGGCGAAACCGCCATCTGGCAGCGCATTGAAGGCACACTGAAACAGGTGCTCGGCAGCTACGGTTACAGCGAAATCCGTTTGCCGATTGTAGAGCAGACCCCGTTATTCAAACGCGCGATCGGCGAAGTGACCGACGTGGTTGAAAAAGAGATGTACACCTTTGAGGACCGCAACGGCGACAGCCTGACACTGCGTCCTGAAGGTACGGCGGGCTGCGTACGCGCCGGCATCGAACATGGTCTCCTGTACAATCAGGAGCAGCGCCTGTGGTATATCGGCCCGATGTTCCGCCACGAACGTCCGCAGAAAGGTCGTTATCGCCAGTTCAACCAGCTGGGTGTAGAAGTGTTTGGCCTGCAAGGCCCCGACATTGACGCTGAGCTGATCATGCTGACCGCCCGCTGGTGGCGTGCGCTGGGCATCTCCGAGCACGTCTCTCTGGAGCTGAACTCTATCGGCTCTCTGGAAGCGCGTGCCAACTACCGCGATGCGCTGGTGGCGTTCCTTGAAGAGCACAAAGAGAAGCTGGACGAAGACTGCAAACGTCGCATGTACAGCAACCCGCTGCGCGTGCTTGATTCCAAAAATCCGGACGTGCAGGCGCTGCTGAACGATGCGCCTGCATTAGGCGATTACCTGGACGACGAGTCTCGCGAACACTTTGCTGGTCTTTGCAAACTGCTCGAAGCAGCAGGCATTGCCTATACCGTTAATCAGCGCCTGGTGCGCGGTCTGGACTACTATAACCGTACCGTGTTTGAGTGGGTTACCACCAGCCTCGGTTCGCAGGGCACCGTGTGTGCTGGCGGCCGTTATGACGGTCTGGTTGAGCAGCTTGGCGGCCGTGCCGCGCCTGCGGTTGGCTTCGCAATGGGCCTTGAGCGACTTGTTTTGCTGGTTCAGGCAGTTAATCCGGAATTTAAAGCAGATTCCGTTGTCGATATATACCTGGTGGCCTCAGGCGCGGAAACGCAGTCTGCGGCGATGCAGCTTGCTGAACGCGTGCGCGATGCACTGCCGGAGGTTAAGCTGATGACCAACCATGGCGGCGGCAACTTCAAAAAACAGTTTGCTCGTGCCGATAAGTGGGGCGCAAGTATTGCACTGGTGCTGGGTGAGTCCGAAGTGGCCAACGGCGAAGTGGTAGTGAAAGACCTGCGCTCTGGTGAGCAGACAACGGTAACGCAGGACGGCGTTGCGGCGCACTTGCGCACTCTATTGGGCTAAGGAGAAGGACTGCGTGGAAATTTACGAGAACGAACACGACCAGGTCGACGCGATCAAACGCTTCTTTGCTGAAAACGGCAAAGCGCTGGTTGTTGGGGTTATTTTAGGTGTAGGTGCATTGATTGGCTGGCGCTACTGGAACAATCATCAGGCGGATTCCGCGCGCGGCGCGTCTCTGTCCTATGAAAATACCGTGAGCGCCATTCGTGCCGATCAGCCGCAAACGCTGACGGCAGCAGAGAAATTTGCCGCTGACAACAAAAACACCTACGGTGCGCTGGCCGCGCTGGAAGTGGCTCAGCAGTACATCGACAAGAACGAACTGGATAAAGCGGCTGCCCAGCTGTCGCAGGGGCTTGCAGCCGCCAGCGATGACAACCTGAAAGCGGTTATCAATCTGCGCCTGGCCCGTATCCAGGTTCAGCAGAAAAAAGCTGATGAAGCGCTGAAAACGCTCGATACCATCAAAGGCGAAGGTTTTGCTGCCATCGTTGCCGATCTGCGCGGTGAAGCACTGCTAAGCAAAGGTGATAAAGCGGGCGCGCGTAAAGCGTGGCAAGCTGGTGTAGATAGCAATGCATCCCCTGCGCTGAGCGAAATGATGCAGATGAAAATAAATAATTTGTCCGTCTGAGAGGGACCCGATGCAATTGCGTAAATTACTTCTGCCAGGACTGCTTTCTGTTACGTTATTGAGTGGCTGTTCACTGTTCAGTGGCGAAGAAGACGTTGTGAAAATGTCCCCGCTGCCGACGGTTGAAAACCAGTTTACTCCGTCAACCGCGTGGAGTACTTCCGTGGGGGATGGAATTGGTGATTTCTATTCCAACCTGCACCCGGCTTTTGCTGACAGCGTTATCTATGCGGCTGACCGTAAAGGTACCGTAAAAGCGCTTAACGCCGATGACGGAAAAGAAGTGTGGTCCGTTAACCTGGCGGAAAAAGACGGCTGGTTCTCCCGTAAACCTGCACTGCTGTCTGGCGGCCTGACCGTTGCCGGTGGTCATGTATACGTGGGAAGCGAAAAAGCACAGGTCTATGCCCTGAACACCAGCGACGGTTCTGTTGCCTGGCAAACCACGGTTGCCGGTGAGTCTCTGTCTCGTCCGGTGGTGAGCGACGGCCTGGTGCTGATCCACACCAGCAACGGCCAGCTGCAGGCGCTGAACGAAGCCGATGGTCTGGTGAAGTGGACCGTCAACCTGGATATGCCATCACTCTCCCTGCGCGGCGAATCTGCCCCGGCGACAGCCTTTGGTGCTGCCATTGTGGGTGGTGATAACGGTCGCGTGAGCGCGGTGCTGATGCAGCAAGGTCAGATGATCTGGCAGCAGCGTATCTCTCAGGCGACGGGGTCAACTGAAATCGACCGTCTGAACGACGTCGACACGACGCCTGTTATCGTCAACGGTGTGGTTTATGCGCTGGCGTACAACGGCAACCTGACCGCGCTGGATCTGCGCAGTGGCCAGATCATGTGGAAACGTGAACTGGGCTCAGTGAATGATTTCATTGTTGATGGTAACCGCATCTATATGGTTGACCAGAATGACCGTCTGTTGGCGCTGAGCACCGATGGCGGCGTGACGCTGTGGACGCAAAGCGATCTGCTGCACCGTCTGCTGACCGCACCGGCGCTGTACAACGGTAGCCTGGTGGTGGGTGATAGCGAAGGCTACATGCACTGGATCGATCCGGAGACGGGCCGCTTTACTGCGCAGCAAAAAGTCGACAGCTCTGGCTTCCTCACCGACCCGGTTGTGGCTGATGGCAAACTGCTGATTCAGGCAAAAGACGGCACGCTGTACGCGATCACGCGTTAATTACCCGGCGGTTGTAGTATACTAAACGGCTCCTGTTCACTCAGGAGCCGTTTTGACATTTTTAAAAACGCTGCGAAAGCGACGTTATTTTGAATTTTATGAGGCTTCAAACATGGTACCTGTGGTCGCGCTTGTCGGGCGCCCTAACGTTGGAAAATCCACTCTTTTTAACCGTTTAACACGCACCCGTGATGCGCTGGTTGCGGATTTCCCGGGGCTGACGCGTGACCGTAAGTACGGTCGTGCAGAGGTGGAAGGACGCGAGTTCATCTGTATCGATACCGGTGGTATCGACGGGACAGAAGACGGCGTTGAAACCCGCATGGCGGAGCAGTCTCTGCTGGCCATCGAAGAGGCAGACGTCGTGCTGTTTATGGTGGATGCTCGTGCTGGCCTGATGCCTGCGGATTCCGCCATTGCTAAACATCTGCGTTCGCGTGAAAAACCGACCTTCCTGGTGGCGAACAAAACTGACGGTATTGATGCCGATCAGGCGATCGCCGATTTCTGGTCTTTAGGTCTGGGTGATATCTACCCGATCGCCGCATCGCATGGCCGCGGCGTGACCAGCCTGCTGGAAACCGTTCTGCTGCCGTGGGTTGACGAAGTGAACCCGCCGGAAGAGGTGGACGAAGACGCGGCATACTGGGCGCAGTTCGAAGACGATAAAGAAGGCGAAGAAGAAGAGCCTGAAGAGACATTCAACCCGCAGGATCTGCCGATTAAACTGGCCATTGTGGGGCGTCCAAACGTAGGTAAGTCTACGCTCACTAACCGTATTCTGGGTGAAGAGCGTGTGGTGGTATACGACATGCCGGGCACCACCCGTGACAGCATCTACATCCCGATGGAGCGTGATGAGCGTGAGTATGTACTCATCGACACCGCGGGCGTGCGTAAGCGCGGAAAAATCACCGATGTGGTGGAGAAATTCTCCGTCATTAAAACCCTGCAGGCGATTGAAGATGCCAACGTTGTGCTGCTGGTTATCGACGCGCGTGAAGGTATCTCCGATCAGGACTTGTCGCTGCTCGGCTTTATCCTCAATAGTGGGCGCTCACTGGTTATCGTGGTGAATAAATGGGATGGCCTGAGCAATGAAGTTCGTGAGCAGGTGAAAGAGACGCTGGACTTCCGTCTGGGCTTCATCGACTTTGCTCGCGTGCACTTTATCTCTGCGCTGCACGGCAGCGGTGTGGGTAACCTGTTCGACTCCGTGCGTGAAGCGTATGACAGCTCCACCCGTCGTCAGAGCACCGCTATGCTGACCCGCATCATGAACATGGCAGCAGAAGACCATCAGCCGCCGCTGGTACGTGGCCGTCGCGTGAAGCTCAAATACGCCCACGCCGGTGGTTATAACCCGCCAATCGTGGTGATTCACGGCAACCAGGTGAAAGACCTGCCGGATTCCTACAAGCGTTATCTGATGAACTACTTCCGTAAATCGCTGGACGTGATGGGCACCCCTATCCGTATCCAGTTCAAGGAAGGGGATAACCCGTTTGCTAACAAGCGCAACACCCTTACGCCAAACCAGATGCGTAAGCGTAAGCGTTTGATTAAGCACATTAAGAAAAGCAAATAAGCTATCAGGACGATTCACCCACCAGCACGAAATCCATAAAGCCCGCATATGCCGGGCTTTTTTGTTATCAGGGGCTATCATAACGACGCACCAGAGTGCATGATAATGTTGTACACAAGGTTGTACCCGGTTTGATATACGGCTTTTCTGGGTACAAGTGTGGTGGTTTTTGGGTGCAAAAGCTTTGTACCCATGACGGAATGAGCTGGTTTCACGGGTGTTCGCACATGCCAAAACTTACAGATATGCAAATTCGCGCTTGGGTTAAGAGCGGGGAAAGGTTCGAGGGACGTGCTGACGGTGACGGGCTGTATCTGAGGTTTCGTAAAGAGGATAAAACCCCTTTTTGGCGCTACCGCTATCAAATGGCAGGTAAGTCCAGAACTATGCTGATTGGCTCTTACTCTGACTTCCCTTTGTCTAAAGCAAGGGAGATAGCAAGGGAGCTTTCAGCACGCGTTGCGCTGGGTTATGACGTGGCAGCAGAGAAGCAGCAGCGAAAAGCCGATGCTATGGCAAAGATCGAGGCTGAGAAGAACGCCATTAACGTTTCGGCGCTTGCCGCTGAGTATTACGCCTGCCAGATAGAACCAAATTACAAACACCCTGACCTTTTCCGCAGCAGCCTACAAAAAAACATCGTGGCGCTAATCGGCAAAATGAACGTCGAGGACGTTCGCCCGCGCCATATTGATAGCATTTTGCAGGACGTACTACAGCGCGGTTCTCCCACAGTCGCTAATGATGTATTGAGAATGCTAAAGCGCCTGTTTGATTACGCTGTGGTGCGCGGAATGATTGAGGTGAACCCTGCTATATCCTTTGGCTCGAAGGATGCCGGGGGTAAGGAGCAGGGGCGAAAACGAGCCTTATCACGCGATGAACTAATCCAGTTCTTTAAAGCGCTACGCCGTGGGCGTGGGATAAGCAGGGAAAACGAGCTTACCTTCAAAATCATTCTTGCGCTGGGCGTCAGAAAGATGGAGCTATGCGCCGCTGAATGGGCTGAGTTCGATTTGAAAAACGCCGTCTGGCACCTGCCGGGCATCCGCGCGAAGAATGGCGATGATATCGATATTCCGCTGCCGCAGCCGGTAATCGAGTGGATCGAAGAAATAAGGCTCTTTGCCGGAGACAGTCGCTGGTTAATTCCGGCCAGGCGAGCCAGAACGACCTCACACGTCAGCCGCGCCACCCTGAATATGGTTATGCCCGCCGTCCTGAAAGAAATGCCGGACGTTGAGCCATTCAGTATTCACGATCTGCGCCGCACGATGCGCACTCAAATGGCAGCGTTGGGGATTGACCCTGTGATAGCTGAGCGATGCCTGAACCACAAAATACCGGGCGTTGAGGGTATCTATAACCGTCATGAATATTTCGACGAACGCAAAGCAGCGCTGGCGCAGTGGGCGGATTTGCTGGTGGCTCTGGAACGCGGCGAAGAATACAACGTTACACCGCTGAGAAAAGCGAAGTAACCAAGATATGTAAAGAATCAGAGGACAGATTGAGCCTAGCCCGACGGGGCGAAAAGCGGGAAGCCTTACCGCCTGGCTCAATCACTTTAAAGGCATGACGTAAAAGGTAGCGTTATGGCACATGGCAAATTAACTAATATCTGGGAAAAAAATTCCATCCCTCCATTACCGTGGTGCTCACTAAACAGAGCAGCAACACTATTGAAGTGCGAATTATCAGACTTTTCAGCATGGATGAATCATCTGAATCCTATGATTGAATTTAAACAAAGTTCAGTGGAAGGTACTCTGACGGTTACATTGAATAACTATGATAACCCATATGAATATGGAGATATTTCAAAAGAATATATTGACCTTATACCTGTAGCCTCACGAGGCGGATTGACTCCAACCTCGCCAATGATAGATACCGCATTCACCATCGATAAAAATAAAAAAACACTGGATTTTGTGGGCTACTTTGATGGCATGGCGTCCGTTTTGGAAGGGATGTATTTAATTGAAAATGATGAGCTAATGGTCTTTCCGCAAGATTTGTTCTGCGCGATTCCTATTGCAAAACTAGGCGCTCCATATGTTGGTGAAGACCGCCCGGTGCTGTCGGTGGATGATATTTTAATTAGACCTGTTTATGCGTATTGCTACGATGCTCAACCAATTGTTTTGAGTATGAATGATGTTTATCTAAGCAGGGGGGATATAGAGCTAATTTACAATTGTGGAGTCCAAGGCAAAGATTTACCAGAAGATAGATTGACCGTATCTGAATCAATTAAGGCTAAGCCAAAAATTAGGGAAACGGCAAAGCAATCTAGATTTATTGCCTATCTAATAAATGCTCTAGGCGTAACGCAAGGCGAACTAAAAACGCTTTCCATCAAAAATATTATGGATAGATTAAGCCATATGGCAAATGAGGTTAAATTTCCTGACGTAACGGATGACTCTTTACGGGATTGGTTGGAAAAAGCCGGTTATAGGTAATTATGGTTAGCTTTCGCCAATGAAGATGTGCCGTTAGTTTCAAGCAAACAATCTCATAACTCGGAGGAATTTTCTAAAACTCGGCGAGATTGTGAACTGCTATTGATAGCCTTTCCATCACCAGCTATCACAGGAGTTACGGGACATATGACAGCCTCTCAAGCCGCACAATCAGCACTTCCCACTACTGGATACATCCGCCGTTTTCGTATGCCGGAACTTTTGGGTGTTTCCATGCCAACTATTGACCGCTGGGTTAAGAACGGTACTCTGCCGCGCCCGGTAAAACTCACCGATAACGTGACCGCCTTTGATGCGGTAGAGATTAATAACTGGCTGGCTGAGCGCCGGGGAAAGGTGGCGTAATGGAAAAGAAAAACCGCCCCGTACAGCAGGCGGCTAACTCAGAT
>NZ_JACASJ010000042.1:0-38352 GCF_013391025.1 Enterobacter sp. SECR19-1250
TGCGCTTCACCTGGTAACGTTCGCCCGCATCGATGGAGTCGTATTTGCCCCACGGCCGGTACACTTCGCGGTGAATATGGTGCTCGTGGCGACCGTCGGCTTTGATCTTCTCTACCACCTTTTTAACGTCCTGCACGGCGTTACGGTCGGCAATCAGCACGGCGTCTTTGGTCTGGACGACCACCAGATCCTTCACCCCCACCGTGGTCACAAGGCCGGATTCGGCGTAGACGTAGCTGTTCTCGGTTTTGTGGCTAATCACATCACCGTGATGGACGTTACCCTCCGGGGTATGGGCGCTGATCTCCCACAGGGATGACCAGGAGCCAACATCGCTCCAGCCTGCATCCATCGGCACCACGACGGCATCCGCCGTGCGCTCCATCACCGCATAGTCAATGGATTCTTCCGGGCAGGCGAGGAACGCGGCTTCGTCGACGCGAATAAAGTCGAGATCCGGATCCACCACGTTCATGGCTTTCTCGCAGGCGCTCAGGATATCCGGACGATACTTTTGCAGTTCTTCCAGATAGCGACCGGCGCGGAACAGGAACATGCCGCTGTTCCAGTAGTATTCACCGCTGGCAACGTAGGCCTGCGCGGTTTCCAGATTCGGTTTCTCAACGAACTGCGCCACGTCAAACGCCACGCTGTCGCCTTCGCCCGGCGTCACGCTGCCGCGGCGGATATAGCCATAGCCGGTTTCTGGCAGATCCGGCACGATGCCGAAGGTCACCAGCTTGCCGCTTTCTGCGTAAGCAATGGCCGCCCGCACTGCGTCGCGGAACGCCTCTTCTTGCTGAATAACGTGGTCCGCCGCCAGGACCAGCATCAGCGGATCGCAATCCGGGCTGCTGCGTTTTGCCGCCAGCGCCGCCAGGGCAATGGCTGGGGCGGTATTTCGTCCGGCAGGCTCCAGAATGATGTTTTCTGTGAGTTTGTTCAGCTGGCGCAGCTGCTCGGCAACAATAAAGCGGTGCTGTTCGTTACAAATCACCACCGGGCTTTCACACTCCACACCCTGCAGACGGTTAACCGTCGTTTGCAGCATGGTGAGATCCCCTTTCAGGCAGAGGAACTGTTTTGGATAGAGCACGCGGGACAGCGGCCACAACCGGCTACCAGAGCCACCTGCCATCACAACCGGATACAACGTGGTTTGACTCATGATTTATCCCCGTATATCTGCAATAAATTGGCTCAGCACGTTCTCTTTCTCGAGCGTGCGTTCGGCATATTCACGTGCCACCGTGTTCACTTTTGGCATGGCGAGTGCCTGTTCAATTCCGGTCACCAGCGCCGGAACCGATTCCGGCTCCACGCAAACGGCGATCCCCGGGTAGCTGTCACACAGCTGGCCTAATTCGGTTTCGGCTTCTGCCGTGATCACGGCGTTCCCGCCCACGGCCAGAATGTTGGTCAGCTTGGACGGCAGCACCGCATCCGCCGCGCCGCGCTTTTGCACCACCAGATGGCAGTCCCCCATCTTCAGCAGCGCAGGCAGCGCCTCGTAAGACTGAAGCGGGAAGAATTTCACGTTAGTCAGGCCGCGTTCACTGGCCATCTTCTCCAGACGCGCTTTTCCGCCGCCCTGACCGACAATCACAAACATCCACGGATGTTCGCTAAGCTGTTGAGCCGCCTCGATAACGTTCTCCAGCCCCTGCTTTTCGCCGATATTGCCTGAATAAAGAATGATTTTTTGGTCATCAGGCAAACCGAGCTCTGCGCGAAGCGCCTGCGCGTCGTGTTCTGTTACGTCACGGAAACGGGCCACTTCGGACCAGTTCGGGAAAAAGATCACCTTTTCCGGCGCGACGCCCTTCTCCTGCGCTTTGTTCATCATCGAGCGCGAGATGGTGGAGACATAATCCACGTTATGCAGACCGCTGCGCTCAAAAGCGCTGGCGAGTTTCGCCACTTTGCCGCCCTTGCCTTTACCTGCCATCCCCAGGCCCAGCATGGCGTCGACTTCATAATCCTGAATGTGCAGCAACGTGCGCGCACCGGAGAGCTTGCCCAGCAGCCGCATGCCCGGCGTGCAGAACAGCGTCGGTACCACGCCGATGATGCGATCCGGCTTCCAGCGACGCTGCGCCATCAGCGGGAAGAAACTGCTCAGGGCAAAGCTGCCCAGATGAATTAAACGTTTCAGCGTCGAGGGCTGCTTCGGCACGTACAGCGGGCAACGCCAGACGGTCGCAGCGCCCTCTTCGCGGCGATAGCGCCAGCTGGAGTAGCGCTCGCCCACTTTCCATTCCGGGTAGTACGGCGGCGCGGTAATGACCCGCACGTCATGTCCCTGGCTCGCCATCCACTCGACCATCTCGCCGGTGTATTTCCCGATACCGGTCAATTCCGGCGAGTAGTTGATTCCATATACGAGGATCTTCATAGTCCCGGCACCTCAGACTGACGATCGGCCAGGAAATAGGCACGGCTGTTGTCATGCACATTGTCGCTGGCCAGCAGCGCCTCTGGCGTCTGCCAGCGGTAGTCGTCGTGCTGAGAATCAGGCAGACGCAGGTCTGCCTCACTCACCTTCACGCGGAACCCCAGCACAATGTAGTGCGTGGTGAAGCCGGTACCTGAAAAGTTATCGTCATAGAAGTGCTGCCAGACCCCGTAAAACTGGCCTGCTGCCATCGGCAGTTGCAGGCCCAGTTCCGCCAGAGTGAGACGCTCAAACGCGTTGGCCAGCGTCTCATCCTTCTGCACGCGCCCGCCGGGCACGAACCAGAAGCCCTGAGCAGGACGATTGGTTCGTTTCCCCAGCAAGAACTCGCCGCGTTCGTTCTCCACGATCAAATCAATTGAGATGAGCGGAGTGGAGCGCACTACCGTGGCAAAATCTTCCTGACTTAAAAACATTGTTACCCCCGGAAGCGGTGCTGGTTTTCCAGGAACCACTGGTAGGTACTTGCCAGCCCTTGTTCCAGCGACACCTCGTGATACCAGCCCAGCTGATGCAGACGGGTGACGTCCAGCAGTTTGCGCGGCGTGCCGTCCGGTTTGGTGGCGTCAAACACCACGCGGCCCTTATAGCCCACCACCTGAGCGATGGTCTGCGCCAGCTCGCGAATGGTGCAATCCACGCCAGTGCCAACGTTGATGTGCGACAGCATCGGCTCGGTGTTCTCCTGCCACACCTCGCGATCCAGCTCCATCACGTGAATGCTGGCCGCGGCCATGTCATCCACGTGCAGGAATTCGCGCATCGGCGTGCCGCTGCCCCACACCACCACATCCGGTGCGTTCTCGGCGGTCGCCTCGTGGAAACGACGCAGCAGCGCCGGGATCACGTGCGAGTTGCTCGGGTGGAAGTTGTCGTGCGGCCCGTACAGGTTGGTCGGCATTACCGAGCGATAGTCACGGTTGTACTGACGGTTGTAGGACTCGCACAGCTTGATCCCGGCAATTTTGGCAATGGCGTACGGCTCGTTGGTTGCTTCCAGCGTCCCCTGCAGCAGTTCGCTCTCGGCGATCGGCTGTTTCGCCATTTTCGGGTAGATACAGGATGAGCCGAGGAACAACAGCTTGTTCACGTTGTGCAGATGCGCCGCGTGAATGATGTTGCTCTCAATCATCATGTTCTCGTAGATGAAATCTGCCGGGTAAGTGTTGTTAGCGACAATGCCGCCCACTTTTGCCGCCGCCAGATACACCTGATCGATACGTTCATTGGCAAAGAAGTCCTGTACCGCACGGCTATCGAGCAGATTCAGCTCGTCACGAGTACGGACAACCACTTCCACGTCACCGCGCTGCTCCAGCTGTCGAACAATCGCGGAACCCACCATTCCGCGATGACCGGCGACAAAAATACGTTGTTTTGTCATTCTCAGGACTCCAGCGCGATGGCAACCTCGTAGCCATGAGACTTGAGCAGGGAGTGTTTTTTCGCTGCTTCAAGATCTTTGGCTACCATCTCAGAGACCATCTCCTGCAGAGTGGTTTCTGGTTTCCAGCCCAGTTTCTCGTGCGCTTTGGTTGGGTCGCCCAGCAGGGTTTCCACTTCCGCAGGACGGAAGTAACGCGGGTCAACCTGCACAATCACATCACCCGGTTTCACACCCGGTGCGTCATGGCCGGTCACAGAGACAACGATACCCTTCTCTTCCACGCCGGTGCCTTCGAAGCGCAGTTTGATACCCAGCTGTGCGGCAGCCATTTCCACGAACTGACGGACGGAGTACTGCACACCGGTCGCAATCACGAAGTCTTCTGGCTGCTCCTGCTGCAGCATCATCCACTGCATCTTCACGTAGTCTTTGGCATGGCCCCAGTCACGCAGGGAGTCCATGTTGCCGAGGTGCAGGCAGGATTCCAGACCCTGAGCGATGTTGGCGATAGCGCGGGTAATTTTACGGGTCACGAAGGTTTCGCCACGACGTGGGGATTCGTGGTTAAACAGAATGCCGTTACAGGCGTACATGCCGTAAGATTCACGGTAGTTTACGGTGATCCAGTAGGCATACAGTTTGGCTACCGCGTAAGGAGAACGTGGGTAGAACGGGGTGGTCTCTTTCTGCGGGATTTCCTGCACCAGACCGTACAGTTCAGAGGTGGATGCCTGGTAGAAACGGGTTTTCTTCTCAAGGCCGAGGAAACGAATCGCTTCCAGCAGACGCAGCGTACCCATGGCGTCAACGTCAGCGGTGTATTCCGGGGATTCGAAAGAAACCGCTACGTGGCTCATCGCGCCCAGGTTGTAAACTTCATCCGGCTGTACTTCCTGCAGGATGCGGGTCAGGTTGGAGGTATCGGTCAGGTCGCCGTAGTGCAGATGGAATTTCGGGTTCGCCGCATGCGGATCCTGGTAAATATGATCCACACGTTCCGTGTTGAAAGAAGAAGCACGACGCTTAATACCGTGAACTTCATAACCTTTTTCCAGCAGTAACTCTGCCAGGTAAGAACCATCCTGCCCGGTAACGCCGGTGATGAGAGCGACTTTAGACATGTTTATATTCCTCTACTTATGAATTTAATCAGTTTCAACGCGTTCGCGTATCACCACTGCGGGGTTGCCACGGCAAATTTTATTTGCCGGTAGCGATTTAAAAACGCTGCTGCGGGCACCGACTACCGTGCCATCGCCAACAGAAACACCAGGTGCAACAAATACATCTGTTGCCAGCCAGCATTTTTCGCCAATCACAATTGGCGAAGCGGTAATATCAAAATGCTGACTCATAAAATCGTGGCTGCCGGTACACAAATAACACTTCTGTGACACCACCGCGTTTGCACCAATCGTGATATCGCCAAGGGTATATAACACGGCGTCATCCCCTACCCAGGCGTAATCGCCAAGCGTTAATTTCCAGGGGTAAGTAATTTTTACCGATGGACGAATGACTACGTTTTTTCCGATTTTTGCGCCAAACAGACGCAATAAAAAGGCACGCCAGCGATACAGTATTTGCGGTGACCAGGCAAATAAGGTGGCCTGAACGGCCCACCATAACTGCACTTTAATTCCGTTCCCGCCCCGAAAACCTTTCGGCACGGTGAACCCGTTAAGATCCTGCATTACACTTCCTTATATTCAGGCTTTGTTATATAAGGTTTTCGTTTTACCCGTGGTGCGCAGGCGGAATAAATAAGACAATTCCGCCCAGAATGCGGGCACGCGTAATATCTTACGCTGTACGTTTTTTGCATCCTGGCACAATTCCAGATTATTCGAGGTGGATACACCGCCCATTGAAAATTCAGACACCAGCCCTTTAATTCGACGGAACGGGTAGCCTGATTTATACAGACTGGCGGCCAGGGCATAATCTGATGACACTTTATACTGCAGATCGTAAGGCTGTTTTTTCAGACCTTTTACCGGGAAGAAAATGGCCTGATGGCTTGCCGGTAAACTGTGATAGATATACCAGCCGGGTTTCGCGCTGCGGCAAATTTTATGCCCGTCACCAAAATCGAGCAGCGCATCGCCAATATACATCGCGTCGTCTTTCTGGCGCGCCAGCTGACGGGCAAATTGCGCCACATCGTCATGGAACACATCGCCCGAGTTAAGGAAGATGGCATAACGGCCTTGCGCCATGTTAATGCCTTTGTTCATCGCATCGTAGATGCCTTTATCTTTCTCGCTAACGAAGCGTAAGTTGAACTCACCGTTGAGTTTTTCCAGAAACTCCGCCGTGCCATCGTTCGAGCCGCCATCGACCACGATCCACTCAAAGCTGAGACTCGGATCGCGCGCCAGGTTGCGCAGCGAGCGCCAGGTTTTTACCACCCCTTCGTAATTACGAAAGGCAACAGTAATGACGCTTAGAAACATAAATCACCTCATTTCGTCATGCCCGTCATACTTCGAGTTGCCTGCGCGTTGGCTTCCTCGCTCACCCCAGTCACGTACTTTTGTACGCTCCTGGGGATTCGCTGCGTCGCCGCCTTCATGCAACTCGAATTATTTAGGGCTTACGTTCGTAATATTAAGCGCTTTGCGCAGAATAAACGGACAGACAATCAAGAAAGCATATTCCGGGCTAAATATTGACCCCGTAAAAAACAGCGACACTGGCGTAAACAGATAAAGCTGCACGCGAAAGTTCTGGTTATCCCCAAACGCGTTAATCATCATTTTGAAAACTTTAAACAGATACCAGAGCGTCAACAGTACGGCGAACCACGAAAAATAAATAATTAACAGATACAGGCCATTGTCTATGGTTTTACCGACATCCGCACCGTTAAAGATTCCGAATGATGCAACATATTCGTAAAGTGAGCCGAATCTTACTACACCGTCGATATGGGTTAAGGAATAACCCACCATCACCAGCGGCCCGATAATGCGATAATAGGACGATGAACCTTCCGTTCCCAAATCGCCCAGACGCTCTGAGATATACGGGAATGCAAATATCACGCCTACTAAAAATACCGTCAGGGAGATGATCGCCAGCGGCAGTTTTTTCTTAATCGCATCTTTGTTCAGGTACTGGAATGCCCACTCCAGGAGGTAAAACAGGATAAATGTCATGACCCCTGAGAACGAACCAGACAGAACGATTCCTGCAAGAATCATAGCATCGGTCTTAGGGGTTTTGATACCAAACTGTTTGATGCTGAGCCAAATTGAGATTAACGCCAGAGCGAAAAACGCCGGTTCAAAATAGAGGGCTGTCGTACGCTTACCGCCAAACTTAATGAAGTTCAGTACATAGCTGTTACTGTAAATGAGATATTTCGAAATCATCTCCATCAGGCTGCTACCACCGGTGAGAATAATTTGTGCCATTTCCAGTGCAGCAAGCATAACAATTAACGCAACGGCAATATAAAAGAGCCTGAGGATTTTCCGATAATTGTGCGGAGAAATAGTTTTAAAACGAATACTCCAGACCATGCCAATAATAATGACAATATAAACAAACAGCATGGTAGAGGTGACGTACTTGCTGGGATCCAGCGACTGGCCAAAGATGTAGTTAAACAGCGTCAGGCCAAAGCCCATCCCTAAGGCAATCATCAACTTCTTGAGGTTGATTTTATCGACGTACAACAGAAGCAGAGCGGGCAAGAAGGTCACAATGGTTATCGGGAAGCTTTCGCCAAGCTGGGCAATTTTGACATTGACCAGCAGATAGATCAGCGGCAGCAGCAGATAACTACAGACTCTGATAGAACGAGACATATTCCTCCAGCATCTGTTGTCCACTGTAGGCCTTGCGGCTGCGGTTGCGGAACGATTCCAGGTCAGTGCCAAAAACGGCCTGCGCAATCTGCGGCTTCGGCAGTTGCACCAGCGGCAGCACCTCCTGTTCCGCGAACGTTTTCCCGCCCGATTTTTCCAGCACTTCACGCGCCGCGTCGCTGTGGGTGGCGATCACCGGCACGCCAATCGAGAGCGCTTCGCAGAGGATCAGCGGGTAGTTATCGACGCGCGAGCTGAACACCAGCGCATCCATCCCGTTGAGGGCGCTCATCAGCTTGCGCTTATCCGTTTCAAACCCGTGATTCACCACATTAGCGCCGTCGAACGGCGAGAATTTGCCGAAGGTATGAAGTTCGATTTTGTCACCCAGCGCCATCATGTCGCGCACCAGCTGCTGGTTGGTTTTGCCGTCGTAACGCAGGTCATGCGCGACGATTGCGATTTTCGGTTTGCCTGCGGTTTCCGCAACCGGGGTCAACTCGGCCAGAATCGCTTCCGTCGCCACGTCGATCCCGTTGTTGATGATCTGACACCGCCCTGCCCCATACAGACTGTTGAAGGCATCGGCCACATGCTGGCTTGGGGAGATAAACGTGCAGCCGAGCGACAGCATGTCGCGGAACAGCTGACGTTTTCCGTCCACCAGCTGGTGAGCGCGATCCACTTTCACCGGCGGGTAATTGGTTAATGTCGGGCACTTCTGGCAGGCGTTTTTCCAGCCTTCACAGCCGTCGGTGAACGCACAGCGTCCGGTCACGCTCCAGTGGTCGTGCAGCGTCCAGATGAAGCGGGTATCCGGCTTGTGAGCCTGTACCTTCTGGCAAAACGTCACCACCTCTTGCAGGTTCAGCCAGTAGCTGTGCAGCACGTGAAAATGGAGCACAACCGGGCCGGAAGTGCGCGTGACCGTACGATAGAGGTTGTTCAGGTTGCCAAACAGATCGCGGTTAAACAGACGAAACAGCGCAATGTTGGCGACAGACGTCAGACGTGGCGTCTGCTTGTGCACCTGAGGATAGCTATCGTGGCTGACGCTTTTCTTACCGCCTTTGCCATAGCCGTAGATAAAACGAGACTGAAGCCCTTTTTGCAGCGCACGCTGGTGCAGATCCAGCGCCACGCCAGCCGCCCCGCCCTCGGCGAGACGGACGTTAAATTGCAGAATGTTCATTTGATCACCTTCACGCGGGCTTTTTCGCCCACTACCAGCGCGTTATCCGGAATGCTGTCCAGCACCACGCTGCCTGCACCAATCGTGACGTTGTTACCAATGGTAATGTCGCCAATGATCACCACGTTCGCCCCCAGCTCGACGTTGTTGCCGATGACCGGGCAGGCCAGGCTCTCCGGCCCCCGGTTGCCGATGGTGACCGCATGACGAATAGTGAAATCATCTCCGGCGACCACGAACTTATTGATAACCACCGCATAGCCGTGGTGAATGGTAAAGCGGCGGCCGATGGTGGCCGCAGCCTGAATTTCATAGCCAAAAATGCATTCGGTGATAATCCGGTACAGCACCAGAACCGGTGCCGCCCAGAGGTTGTTCAGAACATTTTTCTTACGCCACACCGAGCAGAAATGCGCGATGCGGTACGCCAGAACCATGCAGCACGGGCGCAGGCTCCAGCTGTTAGCGCGGCAATCTTCCAGAAACATTATTTCCCCCGCAGTCCATCAGCCAGTCGCTTGCCGTTGCGCACAGAAAACAGCGTCAGCAAGGTACGCCAGGTCATCCGCTTATTGCGGATCTGATAGAGGGTAAAGAGCTGGTACTTCCGGCTGGCACGGTCAAACTTATCCTTGTGCTTGCGGTAGAAATGGAAGTAACCCGAGAATTTTTTTGGTGAGGAGGTGATTTGCATCTCCCCGTGGTTGATGTGCAGGATCTGCGTGGCCTCTTCCACCTTCCACGGCTCGCCATACTCCACCACCATTCGCAGGAAGATGTCGTAATCCTGCGCGGCCTTCAGTTCGATATCGAACAGGCACTCTTTAAAGCGCCACGCCCAGGTGAACACCTGATTGCCGATGATGTTGCGCTTGTAGAAGAGGCGGCGAGAGTATGGTGATTTCGGGTACAGCGGCAGGCTGGCAGGCTGCGAGTAAACCTCGCCATGACAGACATAGTCGTTGGCATACAGGAAAGCGTGCGTGACCAGTTGTTCCTTGTGCGACAGGAAAATGGACAGCCGGTTTGGTGTCCACTCGTCATCGTCGTCGATGCCGGTCAGATACTGCCCTTTGGCCTGCATAATTGCCTGATTACGCACCGCACACGCCCCGGAGTTGATCGCGTTATGGGTATAGCTGACACGCGGGTCATTGAGGTCAGTGACAAACTTTTGCAGCTGCTCATACGAAGAGGAACAGTCATCAACAATGATCAGCTCCCAGTTATCGTAATCCTGGCGCAGCACCGATTTGATTGCACGGATCGCCAGCTGCTGACGATTCCATGTCGGCATATAAATAGAAACTAAAGGGCGTTGTGTGGTCATAGTCTTCCCCTGATCCCTCACCCCGCCTCTCTCCCAAAGGGAGAGGGAGAATAGCTGCACCGGGCAGTTCCCTCTCCCCTCGGGAGAGGGTTAGGGTGAGGGGGATTGTTATTTGCTGTCAGACTTATATTCGTACTCGTAATACCCGTAATCCTGGTACCCGGTCGCACGGCGGAAGATGGAGTTCAGGATCACCCCTTTCACCTCAATGCCATTCTGCTCGAAGCGGCTCAGGCTGGTTTCCACTTCCTTCAGGGTGTTCACCGCATAGCGCGCCACCATCAGCGTGGTTCCCGCCAGGCGACCGACCACGGCCGCATCGGTCACGGCCAGAATTGGTGGTGTATCGATCAGCACCAGGTCATAGTTTTTGCTCGCCCACTCCACCAGCTCGGCAAAGCGGTCGCTCATCAACAGTTCGGATGGGTTTGGCGGCACCTGACCACGTGGGATGAGGTCAAATTTCGGGATGCTGGTCGGTTTTGCGCTCTGGCTAATCTCACCCTTGCCAAGCAGGATTTCCGACAGACCGTTGACGTTATTGGTCCCCAGCAGCTCGTGGGTATAGCCCTTACGCATATCGCAGTCGATCAGCAATACCCGTTTATTGGTCTGGCTGACCACCGCCGCCAGGTTGGCACAGACAAAGGTCTTACCTATCGACGGGCTGACACCGGTTAACATCAGTACGTTGTTTTTGGCCTGCATCATGGCGAAGTGGAGACTGGTACGCAGGCTGCGCACCGCTTCAATTGCCAGGTCCGTCGGGTTACCCACTGCCAGCAGCTGGCTCTGTTTGTAACGCTTGACGCCTTTGACGCTTTTGACCCGGTCATGCGATTTCTGCCATTCGGAGAGCGGGATACTGGCGTAAACGTTGATACCGTTCTCTTCCAGCACCTGCGGGCTTTCGATACCGCGGTTGAACAGCGAGCGCAGCAGCACACCAACAATGGAGAGCATCAGGCCGAGGATAATGCTGCCGAGGATAATCAGCGCTTTCTTCGGCTTCAGTACGCCAGGCTGGGTAATGGCCGGGTCAACAATACGCACGTCGCCGACGGTACTGGCTTCGGTAATCTTCAGCTCCTGCTGTTTGTTCAGCAGCTGCATATAGACCTGCTGGCCGGATTCCACGTCGCGGGTCAGACGCACAATTTCCTGCTGCGTTTTTGGCATCGCGGTGACGCGGTCATTAAGCTTCGCTTTCTCCTCTTCGAGGGTGCGACGTTTTTCCAGCAGCGTGCGATAGGCCGGGTGACGTTTGGTGTAGAGCTTAGAAATTTCCGCCTCTTTGAAGGTCAACTCGTTGAGCTGCGCATCAATGTTGACCATCGAATCGAGCACCGATTTCGCTTCCAGCGGCAGATCGACGGAGTCTTTATCCTGACGAAACGCGTTCAGTTTGTTCTCTGCATCATCCAGACGTGCGCGTACTTCCGGGAGCTGTCTGGCGAGGAAGGCCAGGCTTTTCGCCGCTTCAGCCGACTTGCGTTCGACGTTCTGCTCAAGGTAGTTGCGGGTAATGCTGTTGAGAATTTCGCGGATTTGATCTTTATCTTCACCGGTAAAGGTCATGCTCAGGACACCCGTGTCCTTGCCATTTTCGGTGACCGTCAGGTTGTTTTGCAGATTGTTGATCATCCCCAGGGTGGAGAATTTGGTGACGGTAAACTCGCTGCCTTCCTGCGCCTGAATAGCGCTCACCTTCATGCTGACGCCATCTTTTGTCAGCATCTGCCCCACTTCACCGCGCGCGCTGAAGCCCGCGTCGCTGGTCAGCTGATACTGCTTCGGCCCTAGTACGGTCAGGGTAAAGGTTTGATCCGCGCTCCCTTTCGGCAGCACAAAGTCGGTAACTTTTACCGTGTCGTTGCTGTGCCCGGTCAGGCGATCCCAGCCGGCACCAAATATCGGGAAGGTATTTTTGGTGACGGAGATATCAAGCCCCAGATCGTGAACCGTTTTACCCAGCACCAGACGCGACTGGATCAGCTGAATTTCGGCCTCGGAGGCAGGCGGTTTGTTCGCCAGGGCAGAGCCAATATCCTGCACCAGCGAGTTGCCGGTGTTCTGCTCAATCTGCACCAGCGCATCGGCGCTGTAGATGGGTGTCGCAAACAGCGTATAGACGATCGCCGCGGCGGCAAACACGGCGGTGATCCCAAGTACCCACCACTTCGCCTCTATGACGGTGCCGACCAGGCGACCAATATCGATTTCATCACTGCCCGAAATCGGGGCGGCAGAAGGTTTTGTTTTTTCTGTCATTGTTATCCCTGCTGAACTTTCAGTGCCTGCGCCCACTGACGGGCAGACTGGTCAAGTAAGGTATACACCGCCTCAAAGGCCTCACGGCTTTTGCGATAGGGATCGGGGATTTCGCGTTCGTTTTCCCAGTGACCAAACAGCATCACTTTGCCGCGCATCTCCGGTGCGATTTCGCATAGCGAGTGAATATGGCGTTTTTCCATCGTCAGGATCAGGTCATACTCCCGGCACATGCGGCCGGTGACCTGGCGGGCGCAGTGCCCGTCAAGAGAAAGGTTGTGATCGCGGGCCACGCTCGCGGCGCTTTCATCGGCACCTTTACCGACCAGCGCGCCCAGCCCTGCAGAATCGACGGTGAGCTCGGGCTGGTAGTGTTTCAGCAACCGCTCAGCCGTTGGGGAACGGCAAATGTTCCCCACGCATACCACCAGAATTTTATTAAACATCGCGGATTACCAGGTATGAATGTCGCGCGCCGTATCCGTCATGTAGCGAACGCCACTGATGGTTGGCAGCAACTGGTTGATCAGACGGTTCCAGCGGGCAACCGGTGCGGTGGTGACATACACCACGTCATAAGGCTGGAGGCGGAACTCCGTTGCCATTACCAGAGAAGTCGCATCGGACATATCCAGCTGGTAAATATTGGCAATCTTGCCTTTCGCACTGCCCTCGCCTTTCAGCGGACGGATCACGAAGATACCGGTGGCATTAGAGGTGGTGAGATCGATACCCTCTGCATTACCCAGTGCTTCGGTCAGGGTCATGCCGCTGAAGTCCATTTTGAGGGTGCTCTGTTTCTTCACTTCACCCATCACGAAGACTTTCAGATCGTCATTACGCGGTACATACAGAATGTCGCCCGGATAGAGCAGACGGTTCTGCGTCAGGTCGCCGTTTTGCATCAGCGCCTGCAGAGAAATGCGTTGTTCTTTACCGTTGTGGGTCAGAACGACGTTGCGCCAGTCGGCACCGTCGGTTAAGCCGCCCGCGGCGTTAATGGCGTCCAGCACGGTCAGCGGCACGTTGGTGATGGCCTGCTGGCCAGATTTGTTCACCTGTCCGGAGATATAGGCTTTTTGCGAACGGAATGCGGCGATATTAACGTCCACCTGCGGATCGGCGATGTACTGCGCTAAGCGGCCGGTAATATCACTACGGATTTCGGCAAGGGTTTTCCCGGCAACGTGTACTTTGCCGATATAGGGATAGAACATGGTGCCATCAGACTGCACCCAGTTACCGGTGTCGCTTGAGCTGCGGTATTGGCCCGCTGGCGTGGTCAATTCCGGATGGTCCCACACGGTAACGTTAATGACGTCACCCGGACCTACGCGGTACTGGTAGGAGGCAATTTCCTGGTCCAGAGACATATTCGGCTGCGCAACATTTGGACGTGGACGTAATTGTTCGACCAGACGTGGTGTCAGTGGATAAACATTCACCATTTTGTCGAGATCAAAATCAGCATCTTGTTGTTTGATCACATCCTTACCCATTGTTGACATATTGCTGCCGGGAAAGACTGTACAACCACTCATCAAGGTCACAGACACCAATAATGGCATCAATTTCATTTTGGATTTCATCATTGATTATTTATCACTTTGGCAGAGTAATTATCCTGTGCAATTAAATAAGCCGGGTCGATTTGGCTTTCAGCATGCAGTTGTTCAAATAGAAATATAACTGGCATCAGTCCTAAAAAAAGCTTATTCATCCATTGGCTATTGACAGAATAATCGAGGCTGATTCACACGCTTTCAGGCACGCTACCGCCCTTGGCTTTCAGTTACCAATCCACTGACTAAACAATGCGTTATGGATAGACACCCTCTTTGATAAGGCCTTCTGGAAATATATCAGCCGCTTGCGATACACGGCAGATAATGAATAACCATCACTGAAGACCGGAACAATAATAGCAACAAGGAGATTTAACATTTGATGCTGGGAGAATTGTTGCAGCTAACCTAATAGCAGGCAAGGAGACAACTGTCCTAATAACGGTTTTTAAGATTAATATTAAGAGCAAAGTTTTGACGTTTTAGGATTTTCTTTATATTGACAAAATTAAAATAAAAACCATTTATTGCGATATATCCTAAAATGCTTTCGCCGTAATTAAATCTACGCATTTAGCTTATTTACAGATTCCGCATTGTTCTTCCTTTTTGCCGGATCGTATTAAGAGAAATCTCAGCCCGGCATTGCAATTTCCCCTGGCTTTATCCATGATCGAAGTGTGACATTGCTCATATAACAGAAGGTATTGCGATTACTATGGAATGGATTGCCGATCCATCAATCTGGGCCGGGCTGGTTACGCTGGTCGTCATCGAATTAGTGCTCGGTATTGATAACCTGGTCTTTATCGCCATCCTCGCCGAAAAACTCCCCCCGGCGCAGCGCGACCGTGCGCGCGTAACGGGCCTGCTGCTGGCGATGGTGATGCGACTGCTGCTGCTGGCCTCAATCTCCTGGCTGGTGACCCTGACAAAGCCCCTTTTCTCCGTTCACGGCCTGAGCTTTAGCGCGCGTGATTTGATCATGCTCTTCGGCGGGTTGTTCCTGCTGTTTAAAGCCACGGTAGAACTGAACGAGCGGCTCGAAGGCAAAGACAGCGAAAACCCCACCCAGCGGCGTGGGGCTAAATTCTGGCCGGTGGTGGCGCAAATTGTGGTGCTCGATGCGGTCTTCTCCCTGGACTCCGTCATTACCGCCGTCGGGATGGTCGACCATCTGGCGGTGATGATGGCTGCGGTGATCATTGCCATTACGCTGATGGTGATGGCGAGTAAAGCGCTGACCCGGTTTGTTAACAGCCACCCGACCATTGTGATTCTCTGCCTGAGTTTCCTGTTAATGATTGGCTTTAGCCTGGTGGCCGACGGCTTTGGGTTCCACATTCCGAAAGGCTATCTCTACGCCGCCATTGGTTTCTCCGTCATGATTGAGGCGCTTAACCAGCTGGCGATTTTCAACCGCCGCCGCTTCCTCTCGGCAAATCAGACATTACGTCAACGCACCGCCGACACGGTGATGCGCCTGCTCAGCGGGAAGAAAGAAGATGCGGAACTGGATGCTGAATCTTCCGCGATGCTGGCCGATCACAGTGACGGGCAGATCTTCAACCCGCAGGAGCGGCTGATGATTGAGCGGGTACTCAATCTTAACCAGCGCACGGTCAGCAGCATCATGACGTCGCGCCATGACATCGAACATATCGACCTCACCGCCCCGGAAGAGCAGATCCGCGCCCTGCTGGACAGAAACCAGCATACCCGGGTGGTCGTGACGGGGGGTGACGAGGAAGAGGAGCTGCTGGGCGTGGTGCACGTCATTGACCTGCTGCAACAGCAGTTGCACGGTGAGGCACTCAATTTGCGCGCCCTGGTGCGCCAGCCGCTGGTGTTCCCGGAGGGGCTGCAGTTGCTCTCTGCCCTTGAGCAATTCCGTAACGCGCGTACGCACTTTGCCTTTGTGGTGGATGAGTTTGGTTCGGTTGAGGGGCTGGTTACGCTCAGCGACGTGATGGAAACCATCGCCGGTAATTTGCCAAACGAAGTGGATGAAATCGATGCGCGCCACGACATTCAGAAAAACGCAGACGGTTCATGGACGGCCAACGGCCATATGCCGCTTGAAGACCTGGTCCAGTATGTTCCCCTGCCGCTGGATGAAAAGCGCGAGTATCACACCATTGCGGGTCTGCTGATGGAGTATCTGCAGCGCATTCCCCAGCAGGGTGAAGAAGTTCAGGTAGGCGACTATATGCTCAAGACGCTGCAGATTGAAAACCATCGCGTGCAGAAGGTGCAGCTGATACCGCTGCGCGACGAAGACGAGATGGATTTTGAGGTGTAGGAAAAACAAGTTGCTCCCTCTCCCGTGGGAGAGGGATGGGGTGAGGGCATCAGGCCACCCGGCACAACAGGCATCACAGCTTATCGAGCAGCTTTTTCACATCCTTCCCGGTCTGTGAATCTTTATTACGATCCGCCCAGTCGTTCAACCGACGTTTGGCTTCATCCTGCAGATGCTTGCGCAGGATCTGATCCACCTGCAGGCTGTAGTTCAGCGACTGCCATTGGCCATATACGCTCAGCGGTACCGGCGTCTCTTTCAGGAAGTCGATCAGCTTACCTTCACCCTGCCAGCCGGACAGCACCTGAACGTTGAAGTGGGTATCTGCCGTCTCTTTTACCAGATCCAGCTTGCCCTCGCCGGTTAATGACAACAGTGAGGAGGTCCCCTGCATGCCGTTCAGAGAGAGCTGCCCGTTGTCGAGCGTCAGGTCACTGCTAAAGCTGTCGAGACGCGTGTCGCTGTCGTAATTTTCCTGTGCTTTAACATCGCTGCTACGCTCCACCGCCTGCTGTACCAGCTGCTGGAAGTTGAGCCCTTCCATGCGGGCATCTTTCAGTTCAAGGTGAGCCTGCCCCTGCCAGTCGCGGCGGAAAGCATCAGCATCGATCTTCGTGCCCGAGAAATCCCCCGCCAGCGTCAGTTGACCCGTCATGGAGATGGGGTAGTCAAAGGCTTTCAGGATGGTGCCAATCTCAACGTTGTCGAGACGCGGCTGAAATTCCGCAGTCGAGGCCTCTTTACGCACATCCAGCGTGCCCGGCAGGGAAAGGTGCCCGGCGCCCATTTTGCCGCTCAGTTCGGAGATCACCAGCAAACCGTTCTGGTTGAACATCTGGCTGCTCACGTCGGTGAAATCGATACCGCGCCAGCGCAGGCTGTTGGCCTTCAGCAGAATGTCCGCCGTGAAGCCCCGCAGACCGTTATAGTCCGGCTGATCGAGATTAGACGAGATAACCGGACGCGTCTGTTTCCCCTGGTTTTGCCCGAGCTGCGCGGGATCGTTGTCCGTAGCGCTCGCCGGAGGCGGAGGAAGCAGGTTTTCCAGGTTGAGCTTGTCAAACTGCAGATTGAGCACCCATTTCGGCTTCGCCTCCAGAATGACGCTCGCCTGCCCTTTCAGGCTGCTGTCGTTCGCCTGCAGGTTGAGATTATTCATCTCCAGCTGTTTTAACTCTTCACGCCAGACGGCCTGCATCGTTCCCTGACCGGCAATCCCCTGGGCAGGGTGATCGGCTCCTGTCAGTTGCCAGTTCAGCTGCTGAATGTCGGCGGTAAGCTGGTGCGGATAATCCGACGCATTGACGCTGGCATTCAGAGACAAAGTGAGATCGCGCTGATCGCGGTTGACCCGTCCGCTAAACTCCAGCGAAGCAAGATGGTGCTCATCCTGCTCCATTTTGAGGTTGATATTCCGTACGGTGACCTGCTCATCGTCTTCATGCTGGAAAACCAGCACGCTATCGGCCACCTTCAGTTTGCCAATATCGAATGACCAGCCCGTATCTGACGGTTCATCAGGTAAGGTATTTTCCCGCGGCGCAACCGGCGCATCCGCGTTACGCACGGCTTCAGTTTGCTGGGTAAGCTGAATCACCGCGCCTTTTAACATCACCTGGTTGACCTGCAACTGGTGCGAAAAGAGCGGAACTAACGCCACATCAAGGCGCATGTTATCGGCAGACACCAGGGGCTGAGCAGCCCCCGGCGCGGTTAACGACATGCGGCCAGAGAGAATGCTGAGCTGGGGCCAGACGTGCCAGCGCAGCGACCCATCCAGCTTCAGTTGATAACCACTGCGGGCTTCGACCTGCCGCACCATATAGGCGCGGAAATCATTCGGGTTAACCAGCAGAACCAACGCTGAAAGGCCAGCAACCAGCACCACCAGCAAAATCATCAGCGTTGTCAGAACTCTTCTCATGGCATCCTCAATGGACTAACGATCAGTCTTTATCAATACGGCTGGCAACCGCACCCTGCTGGTCGCGGTATTTTGCGTCCTGACGGCGGTTGTAAGGACGATCGGCCGGACCCGTCAGCGGTTCAAAGCTCAGCGCACCAATCATCATGCCCGGGCGCAGCGCCAGCGGCAGTTTACCGGCGTTGAAAAACTCCAGCACGATTCGGCCCGACCAGCCTGGATCGATACGGTGCGCGGTCACGTGTACCATCAACCCCAGACGCGCCAGAGAGGAACGGCCATCGAGCCAGCCCACCAGATCCGCGGGCAGCGTCACCGATTCAAAGGTCACCGCCAGCGCCAGCTCGCCCGGATGCAGATAAAAGGCCTCGCCTTCGTCGATAACGATTTCGTCACTCATCACGCGATCAAGCGCGGCGCTGACTTCATCCTTCGGCCCGCTAAGGTCGATGAACGGTGCGGTATGGCCGCTGAAGGTGCGGAATTTATTCCCCAGTCGCACATCAACGGTGACACCATTGATACGCTCCACGGGTGGACGTGGGGTAATAGACAGGCGGCCTTCATCCAGCCAGGCTTCTATATCGCGATCACAAAGACGCATGGCACTCTCTCCTTTCGTGCATCGTGCCCTGAGGATAACGCCTCAGGGCAAAGCAGGTTATCTCTGAACGGTACACAATTCGCGCGGCTTATTCAAAAAACTGGCTGATTTTCGCTTTTAAGATATCAATGGCAATGCGGTTTTTGCCTCCGCGCGGCACGATAATATCGGCGTATTGTTTGGATGGTTCAATAAATTGCAGGAACATTGGGCGAACGGTTTTCTGGTACTGCGCCATGACGGAGTCCATTGAACGGCCACGTTCGTTCACGTCACGCTTGATGCGGCGCATCAGGCAGATGTCCAGCGGGGTATCAACAAAGATGGAGAAGTTCATTGACTCGCGCAGACGCGCGTCGGTCAGAAGCAGGATGCCTTCAAGGATAATCACCTTCTTCGGCTCAATGCGAATCGTTTCCTGCGTGCGGGTATGTTCCACATAACTATAAACAGGCAGTTCAATCGCCTGGCCGCTCTTGAGCGCTTCTAAATGCTGGAACAGCAAGCTGTGATCCATGGCATTAGGATGGTCATAGTTCGTTTTTACGCGCTCTTCCATCGACAGATGGGATTGGTCTTTGTAATAGCTGTCTTCGGGAATGACGCCGATGTGCTCATCACCAACTTGTTCACGCAGTTCGCGGTAAAGCGTACTGGCAATAAGACTTTTACCTGAAGCCGATGCGCCGGCAATGCCTATAATGACGCACTGATGAGACTTATCAGTCATAAATTTAGCGACCTGATTAACCTGGATGTTAAGGAAGGACGACGCCGGAGCGTCAAACGCGGCAATTATAGGGATTTCACGGGCGTGATACCAGTCGAAAGCGCAGGTTATGCGAGACAGGCTGAAAAGTGACGTCATGTTCCCTGAGTGAAATTTTTACGCGCGTTTTTTCAGCGTTTAACAGGATTTTTTTAAACACTAACTATTTAATAAATCTATGATGTCAAATTATGAGCAGTCGCCATATGAATTGTAAATTGTTTGTACTAGCATAAACCAAATTAGCACATTCACTCGTCCGGACCTTCACTCCCGACGGCATGGCGTCTCTGGATAAAGCGGTAATGAATAAACAACACCAGCGGGTTTTGGTTACCACCCCACATCCTCTTATGCGACTTGTCTGTCTGGGCCTGGTCACCTTTATCTTTACCCTTTTTTCGCTGGAGTTGACCCGCTTCGGCGCGCTGCTGGCTCCGCTCTGGTTTCCCACCGCCATTATGATGGTGGCGTTTTATCGCCACGCCGGAAAAATGTGGCCCGGTATTGCTCTGGCCTGTTCGTTTGGCAATATTCTGGCCTCGTGGATGCTCTTTTCCTGGTCGTCGATTAATCCGACCTATACCGCCATTAACGTGGTGGAAGCGGTAGTTGGTGCATTATTACTGCGCAAACTGCTCCCCTGGTACAACCCGCTGCAGAATCTGAATGACTGGATCCGCCTGGCCATCGGCAGCGCGCTGATCCCCCCGCTGGTGGGCGGTGTGCTGGTGCATTTACTGATACCCAGCCCGGAGCCGCTGCGTAATTTCCTCGTGTGGGTCTTGTCTGAAGCGGTTGGCGCACTGGCCCTGGTGCCATTAGGGTTACTGTTTAAGCCGCACTATCTCCTTCGCCATCGAGACCCGAAGCTGCTGCTGGAAACGCTGGTAACCATGGCCGTGACGCTGGTCCTTAGCTGGGCGGCCATCGTCTGGCTGCCGTGGCCTTTTACCTGCGTCATTGTTCTGCTGATGTGGAGCGCTGTGCGCCTGCCGCGCATGGAAGCCTTTATGGTGTTTCTGGTCACCGTGATGGTGGTTTCGCTGATGATTGCCCATAACCCGGAGGCACTGACCACGCAGCACACCGGCGCGATGCTGAACGCCCCCTGGCTGCCGTTCCTGATGCTGCTTCTGCCAGCCAACGTCATGACCATGGTGATGTATGCCTTTCGCGCAGAGCGAAAACACATCACTGAAAGTGAAGAGCGTTTTCGTAATGCGATGGAGTATTCCGCCATTGGCATGGCGCTGGTCAGCATTGACGGCCAGTGGCTGCAGGCCAATAAAGCGCTGTGTAACTTTCTCGGCTACAGCCAGACGGAGCTGCAGTCGCTCACCTTCCAGCAGCTAACCTGGCCAGAAGATCTGCACACCGATCTCGAACAGCTTGAACAACTGGTCAACGGGGATATCAACACCTACACCCTTGAGAAGCGCTACTACACCCGCAGCGGCGAAGTGGTCTGGGCGCTGCTTGCGGTCTCGGTTGTACGTCATGCCGACGGTTCACCGCTCTATTTCATTGCCCAGATTGAAGATATTAACGATCTGAAGCAGACCGAATGGGTCAATAAACGGCTGATGGAGCGCATTACCCTTGCCAATGAAGCGGGCGGCATTGGCATCTGGGAGTGGGATCTGGAGCCGGACATCATCAGCTGGGATAAGCGGATGTTTGAGCTGTATGAAATCCCGCCGCACATCAAACCTACGTGGCAGCTCTGGCACGATACGATGCTGCCTGAAGATCGCGCCCATGCGGAAAAAGTGCTTCGGGAATCACTCATTTCACGGCTGCCGTTTAAGCTTGAATTCCGTATTCGCGTGAAAGAGGGGGTACGCCATATTCGCTCCCTGGCGAACCGGGTCCTGAACAAACAGGGGGAAGTCGAACGCTTGCTCGGTATCAATATGGACATGACCGAAGTGAAGCAGCTCAATGAGGCCCTGTTCCAGGAAAAAGAGCGTTTGCACATTACCCTCGACTCCATCGGCGAAGCAGTGCTGTGTACCGATGTCGACATGAATGTCACCTTTATGAACCCGGTCGCCGAGAAAATGAGCGGCTGGCTGCAAACCGAGGCCATCGGCCAGCCGGTGCTGAAGGTTCTGCATATCACCTTCGGCGAAAAAGGGCCGCTGATGGAGAATATTCACAGCGGCGATATGTCCCGTTCAGATATTGAGCAGGATGTGGTGCTGAACTGCCGTACCGGCGGCGTTTTTGATATCCATTACAGCATCACACCGCTCAGCACGCTGGACGGGCAGAATATCGGCTCGGTGCTGGTTATTCAGGACGTCACCGAATCGCGCAAAATGTTGCGTCAGCTCAGTTATAGCGCTTCTCACGATGCCCTCACCCATCTGGCAAACCGGGTCAGTTTCGAAAATCACCTCAAGCGGCTGCTGCAAACCGTGCAGGAGACGCGCCAGCGACATGCGCTGGTGTTTATCGATCTCGATCGCTTCAAAGCCGTCAACGATACCGCAGGCCACGCGGCGGGCGACGCCCTGTTGCGGGAGCTTGCGTCCTTGATGCTGACCATGCTGCGCTCCAGCGACGTGCTGGCGCGTCTGGGCGGGGATGAATTCGGGCTGCTGCTGCCGGACTGCAATATTGAAAGTGCCCGCTATATTGCGGGTCGGCTGGTCCATACCATCAACGATTATCACTTTATGTGGGAGGGCCGCCTGCACCGGATCGGCGCCAGCGCGGGGATCACGCTGATTGATGAAAATAATCATCAGGCCTCGGAAGTCATGTCCCAGGCCGACATTGCCTGCTACGCCTCGAAAAACAACGGTCGCGGCGTGGTGACGGTGTACGAGCCGCAGCAGGAGCGGGCACACAGCGCGCGCAGCATGATGTCGCTCGATGAACAGTGGCATATGATCAAAGACAACCATCTGATGATGATCGCCCGCAGCGTGGCCTCCCCGCGCATCCCGGAAAGCTGCAACTTCTGGCTGATTTCGCTGCGCCTGTGGACCAGCCAGGGAGAAGTGCTGGAAGAGCACGCCTTCCGTTCCGGCCTGGCGGAGCCTGAGCTTTTACATGCGCTGGAC
The DNA here is from genome assembly GCF_013391025.1 of Enterobacter sp. SECR19-1250. Classification (NCBI taxonomy): domain Bacteria; kingdom Pseudomonadati; phylum Pseudomonadota; class Gammaproteobacteria; order Enterobacterales; family Enterobacteriaceae; genus Enterobacter; species Enterobacter sp. SECR19-1250. The sequence goes on from NZ_JACASJ010000042.1 coordinate 22,689, forward strand.
CGCCGTATATTTAGCGAATTCTTCCGCGCGTATGCCGCTCCGGTTGCCAAAAAAGGCCTCGGGGTCGCCCTTCCCCTGTCTGCCGCGGGTTTAGCCAGCACCACGCTGATCGACGAATTGCTCGACCTGCTGGATAAAGGGCCTTTACCGGGCCGTCTGCTGCATCTGGTCATCGCGATCGACGTTGTGGCAAGCCCGGATCCAAACGTCCAGACGGGGCTACAAAAGCTCCGCCACGCTGGCTGCCGTGTGGTGCTCAGCCAGGCGGGACGCAACATGGAGCTCTTTAACCACCTTGGTGCCAACGTGGCTGATTATCTGATGCTGGACGCCGAAGTGGTGACCAATGTGCACGGCAACCTGATGGATGAGATGATGGTCACCATTATTCAGGGCCATGCCCAGCGTCTGGGGATGCGTACCATCGCCGGTCCGTGTAACCAGCCCATCATGATGGATACGCTCTCCGGCATCGGCGTTGATTTTATTTTCGGTGACACCATCGGCGAGCCGCAGCCGCTGGATCTACTGCTGAACACCAGCTATTTCGCCATCAACTGATGGCGTCCAGCCGTCGGTATACCAGATGTGCAAAAGGGCGTAAGAGCGCCACGGCTGCCAGCGCTGGGCGTAGCGGCGAATTTGCGCGGGCGTCATGCCGGCAAAGCGTTGCTTAATCAGGTAGTCATCCGGCAGGAACACATCTTTCGCCTGCCAGCCGCACAGGGCAAGGTAATTTGCCGTCCAGCGCCCTATCCCCGGCCGCTGCTGTAAGGCTTTCATCCCGGCCTCAATATCCGCAGGCGGGAACAGGGGAAACGTGCCGTCGACCACGGAGCGGGCCAGATGAATCAACGACTCCGCCCGTTTGACCGGCATGCCGAGGGCCTTCAGCGCCAGCGGATCCACCGCAGCCAGCACCTCAGGTGTGGGAAAGCACAAATAGCCCGGCGCATCTTTTACCGGTTCGCCGCACAGGGCCACCACCCGTGAGGCCAGCTTCGCCGCCATCGCCACGCTGACCAGTTGCCCCAGGTTCGCTCTCACGCCCTGCTCGTAGGCATCCATCGCCCCCGGTAAGCGCAACCCTGGCCGCGCAGCGCCCAGGTCGCCCAGCGCCTGCTGAATTTGCTGCGGATCGCAGGCAAGATCGAACAGACCTGCGATGCGTTCAAGACAGGTCTGCGCAACCGGGATTAACCCCGGGCTAAGCGTGACGTTGAGCGTATGGGTGTTCAGATCCGGGGTGACGCGAAAGATCCCCTGGTGTCGCTGGCAGGTGAAACTGCGCTCGTAGTAGCGTTCGGTAACCGTCTCGATCCCCTCCACCGCACGCGCGCCAAGAAAGCCAAACATCCATTGCCAGTCATAAGGGGGTTGCCAGGTCAGGGTATACATTGTCACTCCTTTTTTGTTCACCTCAGCATAAACCGAAAGGCCTTGTTTCGCCTTGCTTTCATATTCCTGTTGTCGCCGGTCGGGCATTCCGCTAAAGTCTCGCCCCTTCTCACTGGCATGGGGATTAATCGTGTTTATTGGATTCGACTACGGTACGGCGAACTGTTCGGTTGCGATTATGCAAAACGGACAACCATTGCTCCTGAAAATGGAAAACGAGAGTACGCTGCTGCCGTCAATGCTCTGCGCACCAACCCGCGAAGCGGTCAGCGAATGGCTGTTCCGCCACCATCAGGTTCCGGCCACGGCGGCGGAATCACAAGCGTTGCTGCGCCGGGCCGTCAGTTTTAACCGCGAAGAAGATATCGACGTCACACCGTCGAGCGTCCAGTTCGGCCTCTCGTCGCTCGGACACTACATTGACGACCCGGAAGAGGTCTACTTCGTTAAATCGCCAAAATCGTTTCTCGGCGCCAGCGGGCTGAAGCCGCAGCAGGTGGCGATGTTTGAAGATCTGGTCTGCGCCATGATGCTGCACATTCGCAATCAGGCGCAAACCCAGGTACCGGAGACAATCGATCAGGCGGTCATTGGCCGTCCGATCAACTTCCAGGGGCTGGGTGGCGACGAGGCTAACCAGCAGGCGCAGGGGATCCTTGAGCGTGCCGCGCACCGCGCGGGCTTTCGCGACGTGGTATTCCAGTATGAGCCGGTGGCGGCGGGGCTGGATTTTGAAGCCACGCTGACAGAAGAGAAGCGCGTGCTGGTCGTCGACATCGGCGGGGGCACCACCGACTGCTCACTGCTGCTGATGGGGCCGCAGTGGCATAACCGTCGTGACCGCGAAAACAGCCTGCTGGGGCACAGCGGCTGCCGCGTGGGCGGTAACGATCTAGATATCGCGCTCGCCTTTAAGAGCCTGATGCCACTGCTGGGCATGGGTGGGCAAACGGAAAAAGGGATCGCCCTGCCGATCCTGCCCTGGTGGAACGCTATCGCCATCAACGACGTCCCCGCGCAGAGCGATTTTTACAGCAGCGCGAATGGCCGCTTCCTGAACGATATGGTGCGCGATGCCCGGGAGGCCGACAAGGTCGCCCTGCTCTACAAAGTCTGGCGTCAGCGTCTGAGTTATCGCGTGGTGCGTACTGCCGAAGAGAGCAAAATCGCCCTCTCCGATCGCCCGGAGCACGCGGTTTCCTTGCCGTTTATCAGTGAAGATCTGGCAACCGCCATTTCTCAGGAAGGACTGGAAACCGCGCTCGCCCAGCCGCTGCAGCGCATTCTGGAACAGGTGCAACTGGCGCTGGAGAACGGCAAAGAGAAGCCGGACGTGATTTACCTGACCGGCGGTAGCGCCCGTTCGCCGCTGATCAAGAAAGCGCTGGCAGAACAGCTGCCGGGCATTCCAATTGCCGGCGGCGATGACTTTGGCTCCGTCACGGCGGGGCTGGCGCGCTGGGCGCAGGTGATGTTTAGTTAGCGTTAGTGCGGTCTGGTGCCCTCACCCCACCCCTCTCCCACGGGGAGAGGGGGAAAACCGCGGCGCTACACTCAGACAATTCCCGACAGTCTTCCATATTTCCTCCATTTTTCTGCCGACTGACCTGACTAAACTAGTATCATTCCCCGAAGTGTTTCAGGATGAGAACGTATAACGATGAAAGGCAGTAACAAATCCCGCTGGGCAATCGCCGCTGGCATCATTGTGGTGGTCCTTGCCGCCGCCTGGTACTGGCACACTCAATCCGCCGAGCCTTCTACTCCGGCAGGGGCCAGCAGTCAGTCAAAACGCCCTGCGGGCGGGGGTCGTCACGGTATGCGCGGCGGCGCGCTGGCACCGGTTCAGGCGGCCACTGCGGTGAATAAAGCCGTTCCTCGCTATCTCACAGGCCTCGGGACCATTACCGCCGCCAACACCGTCACGGTACGCAGCCGCGTCGACGGTCAGCTCATGGCGATCCACTTCCAGGAAGGTCAGCAGGTGAAAGCTGGCGATTTACTGGCCGAGATCGACCCAAGCCAGTTCAAAGTCGCCCTTGCCCAGGCTCAGGGGCAGCTTGCCAAAGACAAAGCCACGCTCGCTAACGCCCGGCGCGATCTGGCGCGCTACCAGCAGCTGGTGAAAACCAACCTGGTCTCTCGTCAGGAGCTGGACACGCAGCAATCGCTGGTCAGCGAAACCCAGGGCACCATCAAAGCTGACGAGGCCGCGGTGGCCAGCGCACAGCTGCAGCTCGACTGGAGCCGCATCACCGCGCCAATTGACGGACGCGTTGGCCTCAAGCAGGTCGATATCGGCAACCAGATCTCAAGCGGTGATACCACGGGCATCGTGGTCATAACCCAGACCCATCCGATTGATTTAGTCTTCACCCTGCCGGAAAGCGAAATTGCGACGGTGGTGCAGGCGCAGAAAGCCGGAAAGGGGCTGGTGGTGGAAGCCTGGGACCGTACCAACAAGCAGAAATTGAGCGAAGGTTCTTTGCTTAGTCTGGATAACCAGATCGACACCACCACCGGCACCATCAAGCTGAAAGCGCGCTTTAACAACCAGGACGACGCCCTCTTCCCGAATCAGTTTGTAAACGCACGCATGCTGGTGGCGACCGAAGAAAACGCGGTGGTGATCCCCACCGCCGCGCTGCAGATGGGCAACGAAGGTAACTTCGTCTGGGTGCTGAACAGCGACAATAAAGTCAGCAAGCACCTGGTGAAAACCGGGATTCAGGACAGCCAGACGGTTGTGATCAGCGCCGGACTCTCTGCGGGCGAGCGCGTGGTGACGGACGGTATCGATCGTCTGACCGAAGGCGCCAAAGTCGAAGTGGTTGAACCCGCGAAACAGGGAGCGAACTCCTGATGCAGGTCATGCCGCCAGGCGCAACAGGTGGGCCATCACGCCTGTTTATTCTGCGCCCTGTTGCCACCACGCTGCTGATGGTGGCGATCCTGCTCGCCGGGATTATTGGCTATCGCTTCCTGCCCGTCTCGGCGCTGCCGGAAGTGGATTACCCCACCATTCAGGTCGTTACCCTCTATCCTGGCGCCAGCCCGGATGTGGTGACCTCCGCCATTACCGCTCCGCTGGAACGCCAGTTTGGTCAGATGTCGGGCCTGAAACAGATGTCATCGCAAAGCTCCGGTGGGGCATCGGTGGTAACGCTGCAGTTCCAGCTCTCGCTGTCACTGGACGTGGCCGAGCAGGAGGTGCAGGCTGCGATCAACGCCGCCACCAACCTGCTGCCGTCAGACCTGCCTAACCCGCCGGTCTACAGCAAAGTCAACCCGGCGGATCCGCCGATCATGACCCTTGCTGTCACCTCTTCCGCCATGCCAATGACCCAGGTGGAAGACATGGTCGAAACCCGCGTGGCGCAGAAAATTTCCCAGGTTTCCGGCGTCGGGCTGGTAACGCTGGCGGGCGGACAACGCCCGGCGGTGCGCGTGAAGCTTAATGCGCAGGCCATCGCTGCGCTGGGGCTGACCAGCGAAACCATCCGCACCGCCATCAGCAACGCCAACGTCAACTCGGCGAAAGGCTCGCTGGACGGACCGACCCGCGCCGTGACGCTCTCGGCCAACGATCAGATGCAATCTGCCGATGAGTATCGTCAGCTGATTATTGCCTACCAGAACGGTGCGCCGGTACGTCTGGGTGACGTCGCCACCGTTGAACAAGGCGCGGAAAACAGCTGGCTGGGTGCGTGGGCCAACAAACAGCAGGCGATTGTGATGAACGTGCAGCGCCAGCCGGGCGCTAACATCATTGAAACCGCCGACAGCATTCGCACCATGCTCCCGCAGCTTATTGAAAGCCTGCCCAAATCGGTCACTGTGAAGGTGCTTTCCGACCGTACCACCAACATTCGCGCGTCGGTTACCGATACCCAGTTTGAGCTGATGCTGGCGATTGCGCTGGTGGTGATGATCATCTATCTGTTCCTGCGCAACGTACCGGCAACCATCATTCCCGCCGTTGCCGTGCCGCTCTCGCTGGTGGGAACATTTGCCGTGATGGTGTTCCTCGATTTTTCGATCAACAACCTGACGCTGATGGCGCTCACCATCGCCACCGGCTTCGTGGTGGATGATGCCATCGTTGTGATCGAGAACATCTCGCGCTATATCGAGAAAGGCGAAAAACCGCTGGCCGCTGCGCTGAAAGGTGCGGGCGAGATCGGATTTACCATTATCTCGCTGACCTTCTCGCTGATTGCGGTGCTGATCCCGCTGCTGTTTATGGGCGATATCGTCGGGCGACTGTTCCGCGAGTTTGCCGTCACGTTGGCGGTCGCCATTCTGATCTCTGCCGTGGTGTCGCTGACCCTGACGCCAATGATGTGCGCCCGCATGCTGAGCCATAAATCCCTGCGCAAGCAAAACCTTTTCTCTCGCGCCTCTGAGCGGATGTTCGAACGGATCATTGCCGCTTACGGCCGGGTGCTGGCAAAAGTGCTTAACCACCCGTGGGCGACGCTCGGCGTGGCGCTCGGCACACTGGCACTCAGCGTCATGCTGTGGATCGTTATCCCGAAAGGCTTTTTCCCCATCCAGGACAACGGCATTATTCAGGGCACGCTTCAGGCGCCCCAGTCGGTCTCCTTCGCCAGTATGGCGCAGCGTCAGCAGCAGGTCTCTGACATCATCATGAAAGATCCGGCGGTGGAAAGCCTGACCGCGTATGTGGGCGTCGATGGCACCAACCCGTCGCTGAACAGTGCGCGTCTGCAAATCAACCTCAAGCCGCTGGATGACCGCGACGATCGGGTCAACGCCGTTATTGAGCGGCTGCAAACTGCCGTGGCGCGCGTGCCGGGGATTGAACTGTACCTGCAGCCAATTCAGGATTTGACCATCGATACCCAGGTCAGCCGCACGCAGTACCAGTTCACGCTTCAGGCCACCAGCCTTGATGCGCTGAGCACGTGGGTACCGCAACTGGTCAACAAACTCAAGGCGCTGCCGCAGCTTTCTGACGTCAGCAGCGACTGGCAGGACAAAGGGCTGGCAGCATATGTGAATGTCAATCGCGATACTGCCAGCCGGCTGGGCATCACCATGTCCGACGTGGACAACGCGCTCTATAACGCCTTTGGTCAGCGCCTCATCTCCACCATTTATACCCAGGCGAATCAGTATCGCGTGGTGCTGGAACACAACACCGATAACACGCCCGGCCTGGCAGCGCTGGACTCGGTGCGCCTGACCAGCAAAGACGGTGGTATTGTGCCGTTAAGCGCCATAGCCAGCGTGGAGGAGCGTTATACGCCGCTGTCGATTAACCATCTCGATCAGTTCCCGTCCACCACCATCTCGTTCAACGTACCGGACAACTATTCGCTGGGTGAAGCGGTCGAGGCCATTCTGGGCGCGGAGAAAGAACTCAACTTCCCGTCTGATATTCAGACCCAGTTCCAGGGCAGCACCCTGGCGTTCCAGGCTGCGCTGGGCAATACCATCTGGCTGATCGTGGCTGCGGTGGTGGCGATGTACATCGTCCTTGGGGTGCTGTACGAAAGCTTTATCCACCCAATCACCATCCTCTCCACCCTGCCGACCGCCGGGGTGGGTGCGCTACTGGCCCTGATGCTGGCGGGCAGCGAACTGGACGTCATCGCCATTATCGGCATCATTCTGCTTATCGGGATCGTGAAGAAAAACGCCATCATGATGATCGACTTCGCCCTTGCCGCCGAGCGCGAGCAGGGCATGTCGCCGCGAGACGCCATCTTCCAGGCCTGTCTGTTGCGTTTTCGTCCGATCCTGATGACCACGCTCGCCGCCCTGCTGGGCGCGCTGCCGCTGATGCTCAGCACCGGCGTCGGTGCGGAGCTGCGCCGTCCGCTGGGTATCGGCATGGTCGGTGGTCTGCTGGTGAGCCAGGTGCTGACGCTGTTCACCACGCCGGTGATTTACCTGCTGTTTGACCAACTGGCCCTGTGGACCAAAAGCCGCTTCCCGAAACGTGAAGAGGAGGCGTAAGTGAAGTTTTTCGCCCTCTTCATTTACCGCCCGGTGGCGACGATTTTAATCTCGCTCGCCATTACGCTGTGCGGCGTGCTGGGCTTCCGCCTGCTGCCGGTGGCCCCCCTGCCGCAGGTGGATTTTCCGGTGATCATGGTCAGCGCATCGCTGCCGGGCGCGTCGCCGGAGACCATGGCCTCGTCGGTTGCCACGCCACTGGAACGCTCGCTCGGGCGAATTGCGGGGGTCAACGAGATGACCTCCAGCAGCTCGCTCGGCAGCACGCGCATCATTCTGGAGTTCAGCTTCGACCGGGATATTAACGGTGCGGCGCGCGACGTGCAGGCCGCCATCAACGCCGCGCAAAGCCTGCTGCCGAGCGGAATGCCAAGCCGCCCGACCTACCGAAAAGCCAACCCGTCCGACGCGCCGATCATGATCCTGACGCTGACCTCGGACACCTATTCCCAGGGGCAGCTCTACGACTTTGCGTCGACCCAACTGGCGCAGACGATCTCACAAATAAACGGCGTGGGTGACGTGAGCGTTGGCGGTAGCTCCCTGCCCGCCGTGCGCGTCGGCCTGAACCCGCAGGCGCTGTTTAACCAGGGCGTGTCGCTGGATGACGTGCGCTCCGCCATTAGCAGCGCCAACGTGCGCAGGCCGCAGGGGGCGATAGAGAGCAACAGCCACCGCTGGCAGATCCAGACCAACGACGAGCTCAAAACCGCCGCCGAATATCAGCCGCTCATCATCCACTACAATAACGGCGCGGCGGTACGTTTAAGCGACGTGGCCAGCGTCACCGACTCGGTGCAGGACGTGCGCAACGCCGGGATGACCAACGCCAAACCGGCCATCTTGCTGATGATCCGCAAGCTGCCGGAAGCCAATATTATTGAAACGGTAAACAGCATTCGCGCGCGTCTGCCGGAGTTACAGAAGACCATTCCGGCCGCTATTGATCTGCAGATTGCCCAGGATCGTTCGCCGACCATTCGCGCCTCGCTTGAAGAGGTGGAACAGACGCTGGTGATCTCCGTCGGGCTGGTGATTCTGGTGGTGTTCCTGTTTCTGCGCTCGGGCCGCGCAACGCTTATTCCTGCCGTTGCGGTACCGGTGTCGCTGATTGGTACCTTCGCCGCCATGTACCTGTGCGGTTTTAGCCTGAACAACCTGTCGCTGATGGCGCTGACCATCGCCACCGGCTTTGTGGTGGATGACGCCATCGTGGTGCTGGAGAATATTTCCCGCCATCTGGAAGCCGGGGTAAAACCGCTGCAGGCCGCCCTGCAGGGCACGCGCGAAGTGGGCTTTACGGTGCTCTCCATGAGCCTGTCGCTGGTGGCGGTATTCCTGCCGCTGCTGCTGATGGGCGGGCTGCCGGGGCGACTGCTGCGCGAATTTGCCGTCACCCTTTCGGTGGCTATCGGCATCTCGCTGATTATCTCGCTAACGCTCACGCCAATGATGTGCGGCTGGATGCTTAAGCGCAGCAAACCGCACTCGCAGCCGCGTCGTAAAGGGTTTGGCCGTTTCCTGTTGGCAATGCAGGAAGGGTACGGAAAATCGCTGAAGTGGGTGCTCAACCATACGCGGCTGGTTGGTCTGGTGCTTGTCGGCACCATCGCGCTCAACGTCTGGCTGTATATCTCCATCCCGAAAAGCTTCTTCCCGGAGCAGGACACCGGCGTGCTGATGGGCGGCATCCAAGCTGACCAGAGTATTTCCTTCCAGGCGATGCGCGGCAAACTGCAGGATTTTATGAAGATCATCCGCGAAGACAAGGCGGTGGATAACGTCACCGGCTTTACCGGCGGGTCACGCGTTAACAGCGGGATGATGTTTATCACCCTTAAGCCGCGCGGCGAGCGCAATGAAACGGCGCAGCAGGTGATAGACCGGCTGCGAATGAAGCTCGCCAAAGAGCCAGGCGCCAACCTGTTTTTGATGGCCGTTCAGGATATCCGCGTGGGCGGACGTCAGGCGAACGCCAGTTACCAGTACACCCTGCTCTCTGACGATCTGGCCGCGCTGCGCGAGTGGGAGCCCAAAATCCGTAAAGCGCTGGCCGCCCTGCCGCAGCTGGCGGACGTGAACTCCGATCAGCAGGACAACGGGGCAGAGATGGCGTTGACCTACGATCGTGAAACCATGTCGCGGCTGGGCATTAACGTTGAAGCCGCCAACAGTCTGCTGAACAACGCTTTTGGCCAGCGCGAGATTTCCACCATCTATCAGCCAATGAACCAGTACAAGGTGGTGATGGAAGTGGACCCGCGCTATACCCAGGACATCAGCGCGCTGGATAAAATGTTTGTCATTAACAACGACGGTAAAGCGATCCCGCTCTCTTATTTCGCCAGCTGGCGACCCGCTAACGCGCCGCTCTCTGTGAACCATCAGGGGTTGTCGGCAGCGTCCACGATCTCCTTTAACCTGCCCACCGGCTCGTCGCTTTCCGAGGCCAGCGAGGCCATCGACCGTGCCATGACCCAGCTCGGCGTGCCCTCGACCGTGCGCGGCAGTTTTGCCGGGACCGCGCAGGTCTTCCAGGAGACGATGAATTCGCAGGTGATTTTGATTCTGGCGGCCATTGCCACGGTCTATATCGTGCTTGGCGTGCTGTATGAGAGCTATGTTCATCCGCTGACCATTCTCTCGACGCTACCATCGGCAGGCGTGGGGGCGTTGCTGGCGCTGGAGCTGTTTGGCGCGCCCTTTAGCCTCATCGCCTTAATCGGGATCATGCTGTTAATTGGTATTGTGAAGAAAAACGCCATCATGATGGTGGACTTTGCGCTGGAGGCTCAGCGTAACGGCAACCTGACGCCAGAAGAGGCAATTTTCCAGGCCTGCCTGCTGCGTTTTCGTCCGATCATGATGACCACGCTGGCGGCGCTGTTTGGCGCGCTGCCGCTGGTGATCTCCGGTGGCGATGGTTCAGAGCTGCGCCAGCCGCTGGGGATCACTATTGTCGGTGGGCTGGTGATGAGTCAGCTCCTGACGCTCTACACCACGCCGGTGGTCTATCTGTTCTTTGACCGCCTGCGTCTGCGTTTTTCACGTAAAGACAGAACCACGGTGACCGGGTAAATGACTGATCTTCCCAGTAACGTTCGCTGGCAATTATGGATAGTGGCCTTCGGCTTTTTTATGCAGTCGCTGGATACCACCATCGTCAATACCGCCCTCCCCTCAATGGCAAAAAGCCTGGGGGAGAGCCCGCTGCACATGCATATGGTGATTGTCTCCTACGTGCTGACCGTTGCCGTGATGCTCCCTGCCAGCGGCTGGCTGGCGGACAAAGTGGGGGTGCGCAATATCTTCTTCACCGCTATCGTGCTGTTTACCGCGGGGTCGCTGTGTTGCGCGATGGCGAATACGCTGGATCAGTTGGTGATGGCACGCGTTCTGCAGGGCGTTGGCGGAGCCATGATGGTGCCAGTCGGGCGACTGACGGTGATGAAAATCGTCCCGCGCGAGCAGTATATGGCGGCAATGACTTTTGTGACCTTACCAGGCCAGGTGGGTCCGCTGCTTGGTCCGGCGCTGGGCGGCATACTCGTGGAATATGCCTCCTGGCACTGGATTTTCCTCATCAACCTGCCGGTGGGCATTATTGGTGCTATCGCCACCCTGGCGTTGATGCCCAACTACACCCTGCAGACGCGGCGCTTTGATGTAATCGGTTTTCTGTTGCTCGCCACCGGTATGGCGACGCTGACCCTCGCTCTCGACGGGCAAAAAGGGCTGGGAATCTCCTCACTGACGCTCGCCATTCTGCTCGTTATCGGGATGAGCGCCATTTTGTGGTATCTGTGGCATGCCAGAGGAAACGACCGGGCGCTGTTCAGCCTGACGCTGTTTAAAAACCCTACCTACCGGCTTGGCCTGTTCGGAAGTTTTGCGGGGCGCGTGGGCAGCGGCATGCTGCCGTTTATGACACCCGTGTTCCTGCAAATCGGTATGGGCTTTTCACCGTTTCACGCGGGGCTGATGATGATCCCGATGGTGCTGGGCAGCATGGGAATGAAGCGCATTGTGGTGCAGGTGGTTAACCGCTTTGGCTATCGCCACGTGCTGGTCACCGCCACGCTGGGGCTGGCACTGGTCAGCCTGCTGTTTATGGCTGTAGCGCTGATGGGCTGGTACTACGCCCTGCCGCTGGTGCTGTTCTGCCAGGGCATTATTAACTCCATGCGCTTCTCGTCGATGAACACCCTGACGCTGAAGGATCTGCCGGACGAACTGGCAAGCAGCGGCAACAGTTTGCTGTCGATGATCATGCAGCTCTCCATGAGCGTGGGGGTCACCATTGCCGGTTTACTGCTCGGCATGTACGGTCAGCACCATCTCAGCGTCGACACGCCGGTGGCGCATCAGGTCTTTTTATACACGTATCTCAGCATGGCGGTTATCATCGCCCTGCCCGCTTTCATCTTCGCCCGTGTGCCGGATGATACCCGTAAGAACGTCGTTATCCGGCGCAGTAAAAGGAGTGGATCATGAAATTCTGGCGTCCGGGCATTACCGGTAAGCTCTTTCTGGCAATTTTTGCCACCTGTATTGTCCTGCTGATCACCATGCACTGGGCCGTACGGCTCAGCTTTGAGCGCGGTTTTATCGATTACATTAAGCATGGTAATGAGCAGCGCCTGCAGGGTTTGAGCGATGCACTGAGCGAGCAGTATGCCCAGCACGGGAACTGGCGTTTTTTGCGCAACAATGACCGTTTTATCTTCCAGATCCTGCGCTCGCTGGAGCACGATAGCGGCGATGACCGCCCCGGCCCGGGCATGCCGCCCCACGGCTGGCGCACCCAGTTCTGGGTGATCGACCAGGATATGCGCACGCTGGTTGGCCCTCGTGCGCCCATCCCCCCGGACGGCACCCGGCGGGCAATCAAAGTGAATAACGCTACCGTCGGCTGGGTTATCGCCTCGCCAGTGGAACGCCTGACGCGCAACACCGATATCAACTTCGATCGTCAGCAGCGCCGGGCCAGTTGGCTGATCGTCATCCTCTCCACGCTGCTGGCCGCGCTTGCCACCTTCCCGCTGGCGCGGGGCCTGCTCGCCCCGGTGAAAAGGCTGGTGGAAGGCACGCATAAACTGGCCGCCGGGGATTTTTCCACCCGCGTAGACACGCGCAGCCAGGATGAGCTGGGCAAGCTGGCGCAGGATTTTAACCAGCTCGCCAGTACGCTGGAGAAAAACCAGCAGATGCGGCGCGATTTTATGGCCGATATTTCGCACGAGCTGCGCACCCCGCTGGCAGTGCTGCGCGGCGAACTGAAGGATGCTGTTACGGAATATATTGACTACTACAACAGCAGAAGAATTAGCCTGAAATTAAAAGGTCTGAGTCCAATTGAATATCGAACCCAGACCTATGTGCCTCGTGTTTAACTGTCCAACTTTTTGGGGTCAGTACAATTTCTGGAGGTTATCAGTGGGGCTTTCCGCGAACGTTTTGCCAGCCGCAACCTGACCATTGACCTCTCCCTGCCGGACAGCGCGGTGGTGTTTGGCGATAAAGATCGTCTGATGCAGCTCTTCAACAACCTGCTGGAAAACAGCCTGCGCTACACCGACAGCGGTGGCGGACTGCACATCTCCGGCAGACAGGAAAACGGCCGCTTCGCCCTCACCTTTGCCGACTCCGCTCCTGGCGTGCAGGATGCGCAGCTGGAAAAACTGTTTGAACGTTTTTATCGCACCGAAGGCTCCCGCAACCGTGCCAGCGGCGGCTCCGGGCTGGGACTGGCGATTTGCGTTAATATCGTCGAGGCGCACAATGGCACCCTGCGTGCCGCCCATTCGCCTTTTGGCGGGGTTAGCATTACAGTAGAGTTACCGCTGGAACGGGATTTATCGAGAGAAGCATGACCGAATTACCGATTGACGAAAACACGCCACGCATTTTGATTGTGGAAGACGAGCCTAAGCTTGGGCAGTTACTGATCGACTATTTACGTGCGGCCAGCTACGCCCCGTCGCTTATCAGCCATGGCGATCAGGTGTTACCGTACGTGCGCCAGACGCCGCCGGCTCTGATCCTGCTGGATTTGATGCTCCCCGGCACGGACGGCCTGACCCTGTGCCGGGAAATTCGTCGTTTCTCCGACGTGCCGATCGTCATGGTGACGGCAAAAATCGAAGAGATCGACCGCCTGCTGGGACTCGAAATTGGCGCGGACGATTACATCTGCAAACCCTACAGCCCGCGTGAAGTGGTCGCCCGCGTGAAAACCATTCTGCGCCGCTGTAAACCGCAGCGCGAGCTTCAGGTGCTGGACGCCGAAAGCCCGCTGATTGTCGATGAGAGCCGCTTCCAGGCCAGCTGGCGCAGCAAGCTTCTCGATCTCACGCCTGCTGAGTTCCGCCTGCTGAAAACCCTTTCCCACGAGCCGGGGAAAGTGTTCTCTCGCGAGCAACTGCTCAACCACCTGTATGACGATTACCGCGTGGTGACGGACCGCACCATCGACAGCCACATCAAAAACCTGCGCCGTAAGCTGGAGGCGCTCGACGCCGAACAGTCATTTATTCGCGCGGTGTATGGCGTGGGATACCGCTGGGAAGCGGATGCGTGCAGGATTGCATAGCTAAACGCCCCCTCACCCTAACCCTCTCCCCAAAGGGGTGAGGGGGAAAGCTTTACCTCCCTGCCCCGCAGCGCTACAATGCCCGCCCTTAAAGTGGGGGATCTCCCCTTACCGCTGCACCTGGTGCACGCGGATCTGACCTGTCATCAGAACGAGAATAAACATGTTTAAACCGGAACTCCTTTCCCCGGCGGGAACGCTGCAAAATATGCGTTACGCTTTCGCCTATGGTGCCGACGCCGTCTACGCGGGCCAGCCGCGCTACTCACTGCGCGTGCGCAACAACGAATTCAACCACGAGAACCTGCAGCTCGGCATCAACGAAGCGCATGCCCTGGGCAAAAAATTCTACGTGGTGGTTAACATCGCGCCGCACAACGCCAAGCTGAAGACGTTCATCCGTGACCTGAAGCCGGTGGTGGATATGGGGCCGGACGCGCTGATCATGTCGGATCCGGGTTTAATCATGCTGGTTCGGGAGAACTTCCCGGAGATGGATATTCACCTCTCCGTGCAGGCTAACGCCGTGAACTGGGCGACGGTCAAATTCTGGAAACAGATGGGGCTGACCCGCGTCATTCTGTCGCGTGAACTTTCCCTCGACGAGATTGAAGAGATCCGCACCCAGGTGCCGGATATGGAAATCGAAATTTTCGTTCACGGTGCGCTGTGCATGGCCTACTCCGGGCGTTGCCTGCTCTCCGGTTACATCAACAAGCGCGACCCGAACCAGGGCACCTGCACCAACGCCTGCCGCTGGGAATATAATGTCCAGGAAGGCAAAGAGGACGATATCGGTAATATCGTCCACAAGCATGAGCCAATCCCGGTTACGAACGTTGAGCCTACGCTGGGCATCGGCGCACCAACCGACAGCGTGTTTATGATTGAAGAGGCCAAACGTCCGGGCGAATACATGACCGCCTTTGAAGACGAGCATGGCACGTACATCATGAACTCAAAAGATCTGCGCGCCGTCGCCCACGTTGAACGTCTGACCCAGATGGGCGTGCACTCCCTGAAAATTGAAGGCCGCACCAAATCCTATTACTACTGCGCGCGTACCGCACAGGTGTACCGCAAAGCGATTGACGACGCGGCAGCCGGTAAACCGTTCGACACCAGCCTGCTGGAAACTCTGGAAGGTCTGGCGCACCGCGGCTATACCGAAGGTTTCCTGCGTCGTCATACCCATGACGACTATCAGAACTACGAGCACGGCTACTCCGTGTCCGAGCGTCAGCAGTTTGTCGGCGATTTTACCGGCGAGCGCAAAGGTGCGCTGGCCGCCGTGGCGGTGAAAAACAAGTTCACCAAGGGCGACAGCCTGGAGCTGATGACCCCGCAGGGCAACATGAACTTCACGCTGGAACACCTGGAGAACGGCAAAGGCGAAGCGATTGAGGTTGCGCCGGGCAATGGTCATACCGTCTGGCTGCCTGTACCGGAAGAGGTGGAGCTGGAGTTTGCCCTGCTGATGCGCAATTTCAACGGTGAAAGCACCCGAAATCCGCATAGTAAATAGTCAACCAGGGAAATTTTTTCGCGCCGGGAAAATTCTTAGAATCGGATCACATACCGCTTCGTTCAATACGGGTATTATCCCCAGCGCTGAAAAACATAACCCATAAATGCTAGGGAAGGTGCGAATAAGCAGGTCATTTCTTCCCAAGCTGACTCGCTGATTAA
>NZ_JACASJ010000043.1:0-38349 GCF_013391025.1 Enterobacter sp. SECR19-1250
ACAACCCGCTACGGGGGAGACTTACCCGAAATCTGATTTATTCAACAAAGCCCATCATTGGTACCACCGACGAAAACGGCAAATACACCGGCCTGAAGGCTCTTCTCACCGCCAAAACGGTGACCGGCGTTAAACCACGCATTCTCGGCGTACCGGGGCTGGATTCGCAGGAAGTGGCGACCGCGCTGGCAGCAACGTGCCAGAGCCTGCGTGCGTTTGGCTATGTCAGCGCATGGGGCTGTAAAACCATTCCTGAGGCGATCAACTATCGCAAAAACTTCAGCCAGCGTGAGCTGATGGTTATTCACCCGGATTTCCTGGCGTGGGATACCACCACGAACGCTACCAAAACGGCCTGGGCGACCGCACGCGCACTTGGCCTGCGCGCCAAAATCGACCAGACCACCGGCTGGCATAAAACCCTGTCCAACGTCGGTGTTAACGGTGTTACCGGGGTGAGCGCCTCTGTCTCCTGGGACCTGCAGGAACAGGCCACCGATGCCAACCTGCTTAACCAGGCGGGCGTGACCACGCTGATTCGCAATGATGGTTTCAAATTCTGGGGCAACCGTACCTGCTCTGACGATCCGTTATTCCTGTTTGAAAACTACACCCGTACCGCGCAGGTACTGGCCGACACCATGGCGGAAGCGCACGCCTGGGCGATGGATAAACCCATTACCCCAACGCTTATTCGCGACATCATTTCCGGTATCAATGCCAAATTCCGTGAGCTGAAAACCAATGGCTACATCGTTGACGGCTCCTGCTGGTATGACCCGGAATCGAATGACGTGTCGACCCTCAAAGCGGGGAAACTGTATATCGATTACGACTACACCCCTGTTCCGCCGCTGGAGAATCTGACCCTGCGCCAGCGCATCACCGATACCTATCTGGCAGACCTGTCAGATTCGGTTAACAGCTAAGGAGCTGCAGCATGGCGTTACCACGCAAACTTAAATATCTGAATATGTTCAACGATGGCCTGAGCTATATGGGCGTTGTTGAGTCTGTCACCTTACCGAAGCTCACCCGCAAGCTGGAGAAGTATCGCGGCGGCGGTATGCCGGGCTCGGTCTCTGTCGACCTCGGCCTGGACGATGATGCGCTGGCGCTGGAGTGGACCATTGGTGGTCTGCCGGACGTTGCACTGTGGGCGCAGTATGCCTCGCCAGGCGCGGACAGCGTGCCGCTGCGTTTTACCGGATCCTTCCAGCGTGACGATACCGGTGAAATCTCTGCGGTGGAGATCGTGATGCGTGGCCGTCACAAAGAGTTTGACGGCGGCGAGAACAAGCAGGGCGAAAGCGGCACGACCAAGATGTCCACCGAGTGCGCTTACTACCAGCTCACTATCGATGGCAAAGAGGTTATCGAGATTGACATCATCAACATGGTGCTGAAAGTCGACGGCGTCGATCGTCTGGCGGAACACCGTAAGGCCATCGGCCTGTAACCCTTAACCGGCCGCAGCTGCTGGCCGGTTACTTACCCTTTTTGAGAGTAACGAAATGGAAAATATCAACGAGACTGTTATCAACGAAAGCGAAAACCCAAACACCGTCACGCTTGATAGCCCCGTTCTGCGCGGCGAGCAAAAAATCGAAAAAGTGACCGTCGCAAAACCCAATGCGGGCACTCTGCGTGGCGTATCGCTGGCGTCGCTGGCGCAATCCGACGTGGATGCCCTGATTAAAGTGCTGCCGCGAATGACCTCTCCCGCGTTGACCGAACATGAGATTGCACGTCTGGATGCCTCCGACCTGCTCTCTTTTGCCGGTAAGGTGGTCGGTTTTTTGTCACCGACTTCGGCTCGCTGAAATTTCCTGAAAACCTGTCGGTCGACGATCTGATGGCGGATATCGCGGTGATTTTTCACTGGCCGCCGTCAGAGCTGTACTCCCTGAGCGTGACCGAACTCCTCATATGGCGCGAAAAGGCGCTACAGCGAAGCGGAAACCACCATGAGTAATAATGTCAGACTTCAGGCGCTGCTGAATGCAGTCGACCGGGCAAGCCGACCGCTTAAAGCTATCCAGAATGCCAGCCTCTCTCTTGAGGGAGAGATCGGTGAATCGCAGGCGGCGCTGCGTGCGCTCGATGAGCAGGCGGCCCGCGTCGATGGATTCAGAAAAACAAGCAGTCAGCTCACCATGACGGGGCAGGCGCTTGCCCTGGCGAGACAACAGACGGCGGCGCTGGCTCGCGAACTGAAAAAAACGCAAAACCCCACCCGTGAGCAGAACGATGCGCTGACGGCAGCCCGCCAGTCTGCCGCCGCCCTGAAGCTTGAGTACAACAATCTGCGCCAGTCCGTCCAGCGTCAGCGCGGCGAACTTGCGCAGGCGGGGATTAATACCCGTACCCTGGCAGCAGATGAACGTCGTTTAAGAAAGAGCATCGGCGAAAAAACGCAGCAGCTCAACGGACAACGAGAGGCACTCGCCCGGGTTAATCAGCAGCAGGAGCGGCTCAATGCCGTTCAGCGTCGCTACGAATCCGGCAAACATGTTGCCACGCGTGTGCATCAGATCGCTGGCACAGGCGTGAGCATGGCAAAGACGAGCTTTGACCAGACGTCCCGGTTTATGGCGCCGGGTATCAGTGCTGAAAAGCAGATGTCTGCTATTCAGGCCAGTCTTGGTCTGGAGAAGGGGGATGCCAGGCTTGAGGCTATTCGCCAGCAGGCGCGGGACGTCGGTGCCGGTACGGGAACCTCAACGGAGGCGGTCACCCGGGCGCAGACCGAGCTGGTTCGTTCAGGATATGACGCCGATGGTGTGCTTGCGGCCACGCTTCCTGCGGTCAATCTCAGCCTTGCGGGAAATGTCGATGCCGCAAACGCCGCCGACATCATCAGCAATGCACAGACCGCGTTCAACCTGGCCAATACCGATGCTGAGCGTGTCGCAGACGTGCTGACCCGCGGATTTACCTCCTCTCACACCAGCCTTACCGAGCTGGGTGCTGCCGTGGCCTCTGTTGCGTCAACTGCCAGCGGCGCTGGCGTGAGCCTTGAAGAGACGACCGCGCTGCTTGGCATTCTGATGGAAAAGGGGATGAAAGGGAGCACGGCTGGCGCCGGGGTCAGCGCTGTGCTGAGCCATCTGCAGATGCAGAACGGTCAGGGTTCTGCCGCGCTGAGTGAACTGAACGTACAAACCCATGATGGACAAGGCAATCTGCTGCCTGCCGAGCAGATCCTTGAAGCCCTCTCCGCATCCTTTGAAAAGAGCCAGCTCGGTACCGCGCAGCAGATGGCGTACCTGAAGACCATTTTCGGTCAGGAAAACGCGCAAGGCGCTGCGGTACTGGTCTCCGCCGCGGGTAATGGAACGCTGTCTGAGAAACGTCAGCAGCTCCAGGGGGCAAAGGGCAGTACCGCGCGGGTAGCTGCCGTTCAGTCCGATAACCTTGCCGGTGATATAGGCAAGCTTCAGGCGGTGTGGAACGGCCTGAAGATGGATGTATTTGATAAGGCGGATGGCGCCCTGCGTACCCTGACCACCACCGCGACCGGGTGGATCAGTACGCTCTCTCTGTGGGTGAATGCCAACCCCGCACTGACGCAAGGCCTGGTCGGGGTTATCGTCGGCGCGCAGGCGTTTGCCGGCATAGTGGGCGGGTTGGGCATGGTCGTTGCGCCGATGGTGACCGGCCTGAACCTGGTCATTACCGCCGCCGGGATGTTAGGCACCGCCTTCAGCGTGGTCGGCGGCAGCATCATGGCGATCCTGGGTGCCCTCAGCTGGCCCATCATTGCCATTGGTGCGGCGATTGCGGCGGGTGCATTACTGATTTTTAAATACTGGGAACCAGTCAGCGCCTTCTTTACCGGGGTGATGGAAGGGCTTTCTGTGGCTTTTGCTCCACTGGGCGAGCTGTTTTCTCCACTTCTGCAGGCGTTTGGTTTCATCTCAGAAAAGCTGGGCGGGATCTGGCAGTGGTTCACCGACCTGATTACGCCAATCAAAACGACTCAGGAAACGCTCGACAGTTGCAAAAACGCGGGGGTGATGTTCGGTCAGATGCTCGGGGAGGCGTTGATGGCACCGCTTAATCTGTTCAACACTCTGAGCAGCAAGGCGACCTGGCTACTGGAAAAACTCGGTCTTATCAAAACAAAGTCGGACAACATCGAGCCCGTTGCGGCTAACACAGGGGCGGCTTCCTCTGCGCCGGGCAGTGCGTATATTCCGCCGACATCGACCTATGGTGGCTATCTGAAGTATCAGCCAGCGCTGGCCACTGGCGGACGCTCTTACGTCGATCAGAGCAGGAGCGAATATCACTTCACGCTGCAGGGAGATATGACTTCCGGAGCGGACCTCAGCCGCCAAATTCAGGATGCCCTGGACAACAGAGACAGACAGAAAGCGGCGGACCAGCGATCCCACTTTATGTATGAGTAAGGAGAGAGAAAATGTTAATGGTGCTGGGGCTGTTTGTCTTTGAGCGACGAACCTTGCCGTATCAGTCAATGCAGTTTTCAAAGGATTACCGCTGGGCCTCTAACGATCGCATCGGGAAGCCCAAAGCCTGGCAGTATCTGGGGGAGGGCGATACATCCCATACGCTCTCCGGAACGCTTTATCCTGAAATTACCGGAGGGCGATTGTCCCTGAAAGCCATCGAACTGATGGCGAATGAGGGGCGCGCCTGGCCGCTGATCGACGGGACGGGCATTATTCATGGCATGTTTGTGATTGATAAGGTGACGCACACCCATACGGATTTTTACAGCGATGGTACGGCGCGGAAAATTGATTTTACGCTTTCTCTGAAGCGGGTTGACGAATCGCTGATGGCGATGTTTGGCGACCTGAGAACACAGGCTGAAGAGCTGGTGACCAGCGCGCGTACCGAAATTGGAGGGCTGCTGGGATGATCACGGAAATGAATATCCGGGCAGGGGGGAAAATCGCCCCCGATTTTATGCTCAAGCTTAATGGCCGTGATATTACGCAAAATTTTAGCCATCGCCTTATCCGCTTGACCATGACTGACAACCGAGGCCTGGAAGCCGATCAGGTGGATATTGAGCTGGATGATTCCGACGGTCTGTTAGACCTGCCGGCTCGCGGTGCGTTTATTACGCTATGGCTGGGCTGGCAGGGTACCCCTCTGGAGCTGAAGGGGAATTTCACGGTCGATGATATTGAATTTCGGGGGGCGCCGGACCGGTTAACCATTCGGGGGCGCAGCGCCGATTTTCGTGGCAAGCTCAACGTTCGCCGCGAGCAGTCATGGCATGACACCACCCTCGGCGCAATTGTTGATACCATCGCCCAGCGCAACCAGCTTAGCGCCAGCGTGGCGGCGGAGTTTTCATCCATAGCCATTGCGCATATCGATCAGCCTCAGGAGTCCGATGCTGCGTTTCTCTCCCGCCTGGCTGAACGCAATGGCGCGTTTGTCGCCGTTAAGGAAGGGATGGTGCTTTTCATGAAAGCGGGCGGCGCCGTGACGGCCAGCGGCAAACCGGTTGCGTTGAAGGTGATTGAACGCGCCGATGGCGATAAACACAGCTTTTCCATTGCCGATCGCGAAGCGTATTCCGGCGTGACGGCCAAATGGCTGCAAACGAGCGATCCTAAACAACAACACCCAAAGGTCAGCATCAATCGTCCGCCACCGGCGGCAGCGACAGGCGCGTTACCTCATCCGGATGCCGCAGCCGTATCCGGCAGCCCGGAGCAAACGCCGCAGGAGACGTTGGTTGGTGCAGCCGATAACGTCTTTGAGCTGACCACTATTTTTGCCTCCGAAGCGCAGGCACTCAGAGCGGCTGAAGCCAAATGGCGTGCTTTACAGCGCGGGGTAGTGAAATTTTCTATCCAGCTGGCGCTCGGAAAAGCTGACCTTTTTCCAGAAACACCCCTTCAGGTAAAAGGCTTCAAACGGGCGATTGACGAGCAAGCGTGGATCGTCAGCCGGGTCGTACACACCCTTGACGGAAGAGGCTTTACGACGGAGGTGAATCTTGAACCTGACATTGCCGACGAAAAATTTTCCATCGAAAGCGAGTAGTACGCTTTTAATTTTACGCTTTTGGGGTATCATTAATTCACAAAAAGTGAATTAAACGGAGGTGGTATGTTTCATTGTCCTAAATGTAAGCACTCGGCACATGCGCGAACCAGTCGCTATTTGAGTGAAAATACCAAAGAGCGTTATCACCAGTGCACCAACGTTGATTGCAGCTGTACGTTTGTCACCATGGAGTCGGTAGAGCGCCTGATTGCAGCCCCTGGCATGCCGGAACGTGCCCGGGCGCCCTCGGTGAACCGCAGTTAACGATAGCCGCATCAGTAAAAAACCGCCTCGTGCGGTTTTTTTATCTCTGTAAGAACCCAGCGACACCGCCATTTCATCGCCACTGAAAATTAAGCCAACAAAAAAGCCACTCATGTGAGTGGCTTAATTATATGATTTTAAAGCTAAAATTTGGTGGCCCCTGCTGGACTTGAACCAGCGACCAAGCGATTATGAGTCGCCTGCTCTAACCACTGAGCTAAGGGGCCGTGGCGGTGGATTATAATGTAACTCCCCGCAGCAATCCAGCCATTCACACCCGCCTGCTGTTTTTATAAACAACGCATAATCAATCCTTTATACTTCCATGATGATGTATCAATCGGGAGTAAATATGATCAACGATATTCTGGCCCCGGGATTACGGGTGGTGTTCTGTGGGATCAACCCCGGTAAATCCTCGGCGCATACCGGTTTTCACTTTGCTCATCCGGGGAACCGCTTCTGGAAAGTGATCTACCAGGCCGGCTTTACCGACCGGTTACTCAAGCCTGAAGAGGAGCAGCATCTGCTGGATACGCGCTGCGGGATCACCATGCTGGTGGAGCGACCAACCGTGCAGGCGAGCGAAGTCAACCTGCATGAGCTGCGCACTGGCGGGCGGGAACTGATTAAGAAGATCGAAGACTACCAGCCTGCCGCGCTGGCGATTCTGGGGAAACAGGCCTATGAGCAGGCGTTCAGCCAGCGCGGGGTGAAATGGGGTAAACAGGCCATCACCATCGGTGTGACGCAGGTATGGGTGCTGCCAAACCCGAGCGGACTTAACAGGGCAACGCTGGATAAACTGGTGGAAGCTTACAGGGAGCTCGACGAGGCGCTGGTGGTGCGGGGGCTTTAGGGGGCTCTGCGGCCTTATGCCTCGTCCTGGCCCTCTCTCACAGGGAGAGGGCATAAACAAAAAAAAAGCTCCCGATTGGGAGCTTTTTGCTGTTTACCTGGATTAATCGTCCAGGAAGCTACGCAGCACTTCAGAGCGGCTCGGATGGCGCAGTTTACGCAGCGCCTTCGCTTCGATCTGACGGATACGTTCGCGGGTAACGTCAAACTGTTTACCCACTTCTTCCAGCGTGTGGTCGGTGTTCATATCGATGCCGAAACGCATACGCAGTACTTTCGCTTCACGGGCGGTCAGGCCAGCCAGAACGTCGTGCGTGGCAGCACGCAGGCTCTCGGTGGTGGCAGAGTCCAGCGGCAGCTCGAGGGTGGTATCCTCGATGAAATCACCCAGATGCGAATCTTCATCATCACCGATTGGTGTTTCCATGGAGATTGGCTCTTTGGCGATCTTCAGCACTTTACGGATTTTGTCTTCTGGCATCAGCATGCGTTCAGCCAGCTCTTCCGGCGTCGGCTCGCGACCCATCTCCTGCAGCATCTGGCGGGAAATACGGTTGAGCTTGTTGATGGTCTCAATCATATGCACCGGAATACGGATGGTACGCGCCTGATCCGCGATAGAGCGGGTAATTGCCTGACGGATCCACCAGGTCGCATAGGTGGAGAACTTGTAACCACGACGGTATTCAAACTTATCTACCGCTTTCATCAGACCGATGTTGCCTTCCTGAATCAGATCCAGGAACTGCAGACCGCGGTTGGTGTATTTCTTGGCGATAGAGATAACCAGACGTAAGTTTGCTTCAACCATCTCTTTCTTCGCACGGCGGGCTTTCGCTTCACCGATGGACATACGACGGTTGATGTCTTTGACCTGCTCGATGGTCAGGCCGGTCTCTTCTTCAATCTGCTGCAGCTTCTGCAGACCGCGATGCACGTCTTCTTTCACGTCGTGCAGTTTTTCAGACCACGGTTTGTTCATCGCGATAGCCGCGTTGAACCAGGTTTCGCTGGTTTCGTTGCCGGTGAAGAGGGTGATGAAGTTCTTCTTCGGCATTTTGCACTGCTCAACGCACAGCTTCATGATGATGCGTTCCTGGGTACGTACGCGATCCATCATCACGCGCATGCTGTTCACCAGGTAGTCGAACTGTTTTGGCACCAGGCGGAACTGTTTGAAGACTTCAGACAGTTTCAGGATCTCTTCCTGGGCAGCAGCGTGACTGCGGCCTTTGGCTTTGATGGTGTCACGCGTCACTTCGTACTGAGTACGCAGCTCGGCGAACTTCTCACGCGCCAGTTCCGGGTCGATGCTGTTGTCATCATCGGCGCTGTCGTCGTCGCTCTCTTCTTCATCTTCGTCTTCGTCGTCATCCATCTCTTCCTGAGACAGTTCAGAACCGACGTGAGTGGCGGTTGGCGCCATATCTTCTTCAGCGTTCGGGTCGACAAAACCGGTGATCAGATCGGACAGACGCGCTTCTTCCGCTTCAACACGATCGTACTGCTCCAGCAGATAGGTGATCGCTTCCGGGTACTCAGCAACAGAGCACTGAACCTGGTTGATCCCGTCTTCGATGCGTTTTGCGATGTCAATTTCGCCTTCGCGGGTCAACAGTTCAACGGTACCCATTTCGCGCATGTACATGCGGACCGGGTCAGTGGTACGCCCGATTTCAGATTCCACGCTGGACAGTACCTGTGCAGCAGCTTCTTCCGCATCTTCGTCAGTGTTGTTGGAGGTTTCAGCCAGCAACAGATCATCGGCATCCGGTGCTTCTTCCATCACCTGAATGCCCATGTCATTGATCATTTGGATGATGTCTTCGATTTGATCTGAATCGACGATATCTTCCGGCAGATGGTCATTGACCTCGGCATAGGTCAGATAGCCTTGCTCCTTACCACGTTGGACAAGAAGTTTCAGCTGTGACTGCGGGTTTTGCTCCATAAGACGGTATCCACACTTAATTCGTTTGATTGGTGTCGGCGATGGTTTGCCAACCTTTAAAGCGAGGGCGTACTTATATTTTTGCCGCTGCCTCTCAGTGCGGCTGCCGGGGGCTTCCCGATCGATATTCGGCACTTAAGCCGTTAAATACTTTTGTCTTTTTGCTTATTTCTTCGCCAGTTCCTGGTTTATCATCCAGAGCTCCCGGCGTTCTTCGCTGCTCAAACCGTGCGTGCGCTCGCGAGCAATCAACTCTTCCTGGCGCAGCTCGAGCATCGAATCAAACATATGGTTGAGTGAGTCGGTGAACGTTTTTTCTGCAATGTCCTTATCTGCTATATCGTCCCACATCGACAATTTTTCAAGGGTAGCGGCCTCTTTTGTGCCGCGATAATGTTCTAAAAGTTGTCCGGTGGTCAGACCTGGCTGAGACAAACATGTGTTGACCAGTTCTGAAAATAAGCCAAGCCCGGGCAATTTTTCGTGGTTCAAACCCGCCAGCGATGGCACTTGCGGTGCAAGTTCGGGGTTTTGGACCAGTAACCCTATCAGTATACGCATGGTTGTGCGTTTTAGCTGAGGCGCGGGGCGAACCGTGCCGTTTTCAGCCTGTTTTGGCATTAAACGTTCAAGCTGGCTGTCATCCAGAATGCCGAGCTTGTTGCCTAACTCCTGACGCAGATAGATGCGCAGCGTTTCGCCGGGCACCTGGCTAATTAACGGCAGCGCCAGCGTGCTGAGCTGCGCGCGCCCGTCAGGGGTACTTAAATCAACCTGCGGCATCAGGCTGTTAAACAAGAATGTGGAGAGCGGCTGAGCCTGCTCCATCCGCGCTTCAAACGCCGCTTTGCCCTCTTTACGCACCAGCGTATCCGGGTCTTCACCGTCGGGCAGGAACATAAAGCGTAACTGCCGCCCGTCGGTCATATAAGGTAGCGCAGTTTCCAGCGCACGCCAGGCGGCATCGCGCCCTGCGCGGTCACCGTCGTAGCAGCAGATGACGTTGTTGGTCACCCGAAACAGCAGCTGAATATGATCGGCCGTGGTGGACGTGCCCAACGAGGCTACTGCGTAATTGATGTCATACTGCGCCAGCGCAACGACATCCATATACCCTTCGACGACGAGAAGGCGCGGAGGTTCCGCATTTGCCTGCTGCGCCTCATAAAGGCCGTAAAGCTGACGGCCCTTATGAAAAATGTCGGTTTCCGGGGAGTTGAGGTACTTGGGCAGGGCATCACCCAGCACGCGCCCACCAAAACCAATCACCCGGCCACGCTTGTCGCGGATCGGGAACATCACCCGTTCGCGGAAGCGGTCATAGCTTCGTCCCTGGTCGTTGGTGACCAGCATGCCTGCGTCGATCAACGATTTACGATCTTCGCTATTGCCGCCAAAACGCTTTAACACGTTGTCCCAGCCGGGCGGGGCGTAACCAATAGCGAAACGCGCAATGACATCGTCGCTCAGTCCGCGCTTGTTCAGATACTGACGCGCAGGCTCAGCCGCAGAGTGCTTAAGAGACTGTTGGTAAAACGAATTCAGGCCATCCATCAGTTGATACAGCGTTTGACGCTGATGGCGCTCTATCTGGCTTGGTCCACTGCCCGCTTCATACGGCACTTCAAGGTTGTGCATCGCCGCCAGCTCTTCGACGGTTTCAACGAACTCGAGCTTGTCGTAGTTCATTAAAAAATCGACGGCATTACCGTGTGCGCCACAGCCGAAGCAATGGTAAAACTGCTTTTCACCGTTGACGGTGAAGGAGGGGGTTTTTTCGTTATGGAAAGGACAGCACGCATGGTAGTTCTTGCCCTGCTTTTTCAGCTTTACCCGCGCGTCGATAAGATCGACGATGTCGGTTCTTGCCAGCAGGTCATTGATGAAAACGCGTGGGATTCGTCCGGCCATATGCCCCAAAAGTTTTTAGCAACTCATAAACGAAAACAAGCCGCGCATTCCTTCCGGAAGCACGGCCTTACGACTATTACTCTGTCTGTCAATTGAGGACTGTCGCCCTCAACGGATTAGTACAGACGAGTACGGCGTGCGTTTTCGCGAGCCAGTTTCTTCGCGTGACGTTTCACTGCAGAAGCTTTAGCGCGCTTACGTTCAGTCGTTGGTTTTTCATAGAACTCACGACGACGAACTTCAGCCAGAACACCTGCTTTCTCGCATGAACGTTTGAAGCGACGCAGCGCTACGTCGAACGGCTCGTTTTCACGTACTTTAATTACCGGCATGTAACTCTCACCTTTGATAAATTCGGTTTGCCGCTGGCATCAACGCCAGCTTATTTCAAAATGGTGCGGAATTTTACTGCAAATGCTGCTGCTTTGTAAAGCACCGACGCGTTTTTGAAAGGGACTTTTATAAGGGGGAAGAGTATACACGAGCGGATGTCCTGGGGCGAACAAAGTTTTACATCAACCCGCCCAGGCTCTACACTGCGCGGTACTGAAACGAGGTAAAACAAGTCATGCGTGTACTGGGTATTGAAACATCCTGCGATGAAACCGGCATCGCCATTTACGACGACGAAAAAGGGCTTCTTGCCAACCAACTGTATAGTCAGGTGAAATTGCATGCTGACTACGGCGGCGTCGTGCCTGAACTGGCCTCTCGTGACCACGTACGTAAAACGGTTCCCCTGATTCAGGCGGCACTGAAAGAGGCCGGCTTGAACTCAACTGATATTGATGCCGTCGCCTACACGGCAGGCCCGGGTCTGGTCGGCGCGCTGCTGGTCGGTGCGACGGTGGGCCGTTCCCTGGCCTTCGCGTGGGATGTTCCGGCCATTCCGGTTCACCATATGGAAGGGCATCTTCTGGCACCGATGCTGGAAGAGAATCCGCCCGAATTCCCGTTTGTGGCGCTGCTGGTCTCTGGCGGCCATACCCAGCTGATTAGCGTGACGGGTATTGGCAAGTATGAGCTGCTGGGCGAGTCGATTGATGACGCCGCCGGAGAAGCCTTCGACAAAACCGCTAAGCTGCTGGGTCTGGATTACCCGGGCGGCCCGATGCTCTCGAAAATGGCGTCGCAGGGCACGGAAGGGCGTTTTGTCTTCCCGCGTCCAATGACCGACCGTCCGGGGCTGGATTTCAGCTTCTCCGGCCTGAAAACCTTCGCCGCCAATACCATCCGCAATAACGATGACAGCGAGCAGACCCGTGCGGACATCGCTCGCGCATTCGAAGATGCGGTGGTCGATACGCTGATGATCAAGTGTAAACGCGCGCTGGATCAGACCGGCTTTAAGCGCCTGGTGATGGCGGGGGGCGTCAGCGCTAACCGTACGCTGCGTGCGAAGCTGGCGGAGATGATGCAAAAGCGTCGCGGGGAAGTGTTTTATGCGCGCCCGGAATTCTGTACCGATAACGGGGCGATGATCGCCTACGCCGGGATGGTGCGCCTGAACGCTGGCGCAACGGCGGATCTGAGCGTCTCCGTACGCCCACGCTGGCCGCTGGCAGAGCTGCCGGAAGCTTGATCGACGCTCCCGTCTTAGCGGCGGGAGACGTTTACATCCCGATCTCAAACATCTGGTTCTTGATGATCAAAGAGTAAAGCTGGCAATCGTTTTGTACGTCCAGCTTTTCCATCGCCCGGACCTTATGTGCGCTGACCGTTTTGATGCTCAAATGCATAAACTGTGCAATCTCCTTCAAATTTAATCCCTTACAAATCAGGCGCAGCACGTCAATTTCCCGTGGAGAGAGTTTCTCCACGTCCGTCTTTTCATGACGGAAAAGCATATTCACCAGCTGGTTTTCGATATAAATCTCGCCTTTCAGGACCGTGGTAATCGCCTGGCTTAAGGTTTTCTCGTTGATATCACGTGATAAGTACGCTCTGACTCCTTCCTTTAGCGCCTGACGGATAAGCGTGGCGTTTGCATAAGGCGAGAGCAGAATAATATTAAGCGCAGGGTAGGTCTGTTTAAGCCATCTCAAGAGCTTCAGCCCGTCCATTCCCCCGAGCGGAGGGCGGCTGAGGCTGGTTGTCAGCGAATAGCCAAGTATAGCGATATCCGGATTATGCTGGCCAAGAAGCGACTGAAGTTCAGCGGAGGCCGCTGCCTCACCGATCAGAACGCATCTCTGATCCATGCCAACGGCGGGTAACGAGAGGGACTGCATCATGGAGGATAAGCCGCGTCGAATTAACGAGGATTCTTCAGCGATAACGATTTTAATGTCCATAATGATGCGTCGTATTAACCCTTTCATGAAATGGCGGGGCCAACGGCGGTTGGAGCACCTCGCAAGATATAATGTTATTAAAATTCATTTTGCGGTAAAGTCGCAGCAGCAACGAGAATATTTTTAATGCCGACGGCTCTTGATTATTTCATAATGATTAAGCTTTACGTTTTTTGTATCTAAGTGTATCGTTGCATTGCGAAATATAAATTAACATAGTATGGAATTTTCTTGATTATTTAGAGAAAACTCTGTTCATTAGAGTAGGTCACTCTTATTCTTCGCGGTCCGTGTGTCAGTGATACTGAAAAAGGAAAAATTTCAATTCACACAGGAACCGTGATTATCATGAAAAAAAGCGCTTTATCTCTTTTTATTTGTGCAGCAATTTCATTCTCTGCTGCGGCTGAAACTCTGGTGCAAAATGAATTTGCACAGGATAATGCCACCTACACCGCAATTGTGCTCAAGCTAAAACCGACGACAGGTCTGTTAAAAGCCACAAACAATAAAATTACCTTGAGCGACGCTTCCCTGACAACAACAAATATGTTCCGTCCGACCAACTTGCGTAGTTCTACTCAATCCTCTGAATTGACGGAGCTTAATAAACGCTATGGTTTTGACCGTTATCTGCGCATTGAGTTACCGAAAGATAAAAGTCAGGATAAAACATATATTAACCATATTATCACCGAGCTTGAACAAAATCAGAACGTAGAGTTTGTGTACCCGGAAGCCGAGCCGGTATCGCTGGATGACACGGCCCTTACGCCACAGTTAAAGTCCTCACTGAATGATAATTTAACGTCTGCTGCCGTTCCGGATTTCCGCAATAAGCAGGATTATCTCAAAGCACCGGATGTTAAGCGCACCGGTTATTATATGGGGGGCGTCAACCGTGACAGTGTTGATCGCTATGCAGGCAGTGCGGGTGAAGGGGTAACGATTATTTCGGCGGAGATTGATGCCTGGAATACCAGCCATGCCAACTTACCGCCGATGAGCCTCAGCTCTGGCAAGACGACGTATGTTGCAAGCCATGATCACGACACCGCTTCAGTGGGGATTATGGCGGCGAAAGATATGGGCACCGGTATTCGCGGTTTAGCCTGGAAAAGCCGGATGGGGTATGCGGCCTCCGCGAGTAATAACCTCTATAATTTAATCCCCCAGCTAAAAGCGGGTGATGTGGTGCAGATCGGGATACAAGTTGCGGGGGGTTATCCATCGGGTTGTCAGAAGGATTGCTGGGTCGCAATGGAATCCCAGACCGCCTATTACGATATTATTAAGGCGCTGACCGACAAAGGTGTTCACGTTATTGAGGCAGCAGGTAACGGGAATATCAATATGGACAGCCCAGGGTTCCGGGGGGAGTATGACGTGAATGTCCGGGACTCCGGGGCTATTCTGGCGGGTGCGTTTTGTGCGAAAGACGGTAAAAAAGCGTCGTTCAGCTCCTATGGCTCGCGCATTACCAGTTCTGCCTGGGGCTGCTGGGATGTGGTGACCACCGGTTATGGCGATCTGTATAAAAACGCTGGCGTTAACGATTCCTATACCGCGACTTTTGCCGGAACCTCTTCCGCGAACCCGATTATTGCGGGTGTGGTAGCAAGCCTGTCAGGCATCGCCAAAGCCAACGGTATTACCGTGACACCGCGTCAGATGCGTCAGATTCTGGCGGAGACCGGTACGCCGCTGGCGAACGGGGATTCGGCAAAAGTGGGGACACAGCCTGACATGGAGCGCGCGGTAGCCCGTATTATGGCGCTGAAAGACGGTAACACCCCTGTCGCTCCGGCCCCAACCGCTGCGGCAGGCGCGGATTACACCATGGTCTCCCCGACCACGGGCGTGAGCACCTACCCGCTGGATGGCAGCAAGAGCCTGAATGCCAAATCCTATAACTGGAGCGTGACAAAAGGGGCGGAAACTTTCTCGCTGGAGGCGAACCTGAACGGCACGCTGGTGAAGAGCGTGGATAGCGCGCATGCCTATGCCGTTATTCCTGCCAACAGCGAAGGAGAAGCGGTCTTCACGCTGACCACAACCGGCGCGGATGGCCGGACCGCGACGGACAGCATGACCATTAAGGTCACTAAGCCGGCGGTACCCGCGAAAGACGACACCCCGGAAAAAGATGACACGCCGGTAAAACCTGCCGCACCGGCCTATAACGCCAAAATCGCTTACCCGACCAAATGCACCAAAGTCTCTTACAACGGTAAAATTTGGTTCAACCAGTGGTATGTCAACCCGGGTCAGGAAACCCCGGGAACCGGCGGCCAGTGGGGCGCGTGGCGCGAGCAGGGTTCTTCCAGTAACAGCTGTAAATAACCCTCACGGCCTGGCATTGCGCCAGGCCTTTTTTCAGATCCGCAGCATCCCTTTCTCTTCCAGAAACGCAATAATCGTTGCCAGACCGTCACCCGCTTTCAGGTTGGTAAAGGTCCACGGACGTTCGCCGCGCATGCGGTTAGTGTCGCGCGCCATCACCTCCAGCGAGGCACCCACGTACGGCGCGAGATCGGTTTTGTTGATCACCAGAAAATCGGATTTGGTGATCCCCGGCCCGCCCTTGCGCGGGATCTTCTCCCCTTCGGCGACGTCGATAACGTAGATCGTCAGATCCGCCAGCTCCGGGCTGAAGGTGGCGCTCAGGTTATCGCCGCCGCTTTCGACGAAGATCAGATCCAGATTGCCGAACTTCTCGCTGAGCGCTTCCACTGCGGCCAGGTTCATCGAGGCATCTTCGCGAATGGCGGTGTGCGGACAGCCGCCCGTCTCTACGCCCACAATGCGCTCCGGCTCAAGCGCGCCCGCTTCGGTCAGAATGCGTTGATCCTCTTTGGTGTAGATATCGTTCGTCACTACCGCCAGATGATACGTGTCGCGCATCGCCTTGCAGAGCGCTTCCAGCAGCGCGGTTTTGCCCGAACCGACCGGGCCGCCCACGCCAACGCGCAGGGGATGTTTGTAATCAGCCATGTTGCATCCTCAGGAACGGAATAACCGTGAATATTGTGTTTCGTGGCGGGCAGAGGCGATGGCGGAAAGCGGCGTCGCCGCGCCCAGTGCCTCATCGTCACGTAAAAATGCCTGTTCAAACCCGGCGGCAAAATGGTCGCTGAGTTCAATAATCAGCTGTTGTGCGGCCTGTTGCCCAAACGGTACCAGCTTGACGCCAGCCATTACCGCGCTCTCAATCCAGCTGTAGCCCAGACTCAGGGCCAGCTCGTGCGCGCTAATACCCCAACGCACGCCAAGCCACGCCATGCCGCTGAGCTGGCTTTGCATAAACAGCGGCTGCCAGAGGGGCGGGCAGTCCGGCTCCCAGCTTTTGATGAGCCGCGTAAAGGCGGCGCCGCGATTGCGTTCTTCTTCCCGCAGTTCACGGGTTTCCCGGCAGGCGAGCAGGTATGACGTCCAGCGTTTTGCTGCCGCCAGATCGCCCTCTTCACAGGCCCGGTAGAGCCGGGCAAATAGCGGCAGGTCGACGCAGAAAAAGCTCTGCTCCATCTGCAGGGTTTGCCAGTTTTTGAACGCCTCTGCGTCGGTAACCCAGCCTGTCTCGACGGCCCACTCCAGCCCCTGCGACCAGGTAAACGACCCGACCGGCAGGCTGCTACTGGAGAGCTGCATCAGACGCAGCCGTTGGCGGGCGAGTTCCATCAGCTCATCAGCGCCAGCAGGGCAGAGACGATAAGCCCACCGCCAAAGGTTTTACGCAGTCCGTCGTGACGGCGCAGCAGTAACCCGGCGGCGAAGCTGGCGCACAGCACCGTGGAGCTGGCCAGCATAAAGCCGCTGGTGAAGAGCCAGAAGCTGTGGCCGGACATCTCCACCCCGTGCGCCCAGCCGTGGAACATCGCCAGGGCAGGCACCGCCAGCAACAGACGATTTTCGGTTTTAAACATCATCACGCCGCAGACGCCCAGCGAGGCGATAATCAGCATCTCCATGCCGCTAAAGCCGCCGAGCAGGCTGCCCGCAATGGCACCGACAAGCATCATCCCGAGGGTGGCAAAAGGCAGCAGCAGCTTGCGGCCGCTCAGCGCGGAGAGCACGCCCGCACCGGCGAGCATCAGCAGGTGATCAAGTCCGGTCAGCGGGTGGAAAAAACCAGCATGGAAGCTGTCGGCACCGTGTCCCGGATGTGCCAGTGCAGGCAGGGAAAAGGCCAGCAGTAACAGGGGTAAATACTTACGCATGATTAATCCTTAATGTGAATGAGCGTGAGAGTGGCTATGGCTGTGGGCCTCGCTGGTGTAGGCCCCCGCTTCAGGTTCAAACGGCAGGCTGGCGAAGGTGACCGCCAGCCCAAACTGGCGCAGCATGTCGTCGAGGACGTGATCGTGGTGATAGCGCAACTCGCCGGGCATGATTTGCAGCGGCACGTGGCGGTTGCCCAGGTGATAGCAGGCGCGGGCGAGGAGGAACGGATCGTCGCAGCGCACCACGGAGACGGACTCCGGGGCGGCAATCACTTCGATGACTTCGCTGCCGTCTTCGTTACAGAGCAGGTCGCCGCCGCGCAACAGTACACCGCGCGGCAGCATGAGCCCGGCTTCGCGGCCGTCGTTCAGCGCCACGCGGGCGCGGCTTTTCACCCGCACGTCAATCGGCAGCGTGACGCTGGCGGTAATCGGATGCGCATGGTCCAGGCGTTGGGTTAAATAGATCATCATCACTCCTCAAAACAGAAAATAGCGTTGCGCCATCGGCAGAACGTCAGCCGGTTCGCTGGTTATCAGTTCGCCGTCGACGCGCACTTCATAGGTTTGCGAATCGACGGTGATATTTGGCTGCAGGCCGTTGTGGATCATGTCGGCCTTTTTCACCGTGCGGCAGCCTTTGACCACCGCCGTGGCGCTCTGCAGGTTGAGCTGTTGCGCTATCCCCTGCGCGGCCGCAGCCTGCGAGACAAACGTCAGCCGGGTGGCGTGACGTGCGGCACCCAGTGCGCCAAACATCGGACGATAATGGACCGGTTGCGGCGTGGGAATCGAGGCGTTGATATCGCCCATCGGAGCGCAGGCGATCATCCCACCCTTGACGATGGTGGCGGGTTTCACGCCAAAGAACGCCGGGGACCAGACCACTAAATCCGCCAGCTTGCCCGCTTCGATGGAGCCCACTTCATGGGCGATACCGTGCGTCAGCGCCGGGTTAATGGTGTATTTGGCGATGTAGCGCTTCACGCGAAAGTTGTCGTTATCGCCAGTCTCTTCCGACAGTGCGCCGCGCTGCACCTTCATGCGGTGCGCCACCTGCCAGGTGCGGAGAATCACTTCGCCCACGCGGCCCATCGCCTGGGAATCAGAGGAGGTCAGCGAGAATGCGCCGATATCGTGCAGCACATCTTCCGCAGCGATGGTTTCCCGGCGAATACGCGATTCGGCAAAAGCCACATCCTCGGCGATATCCGGGTCGAGGTGATGGCAGACCATCAGCATATCGAGATGTTCATCGATGGTATTGACCGTATAGGGCAGGGTCGGGTTGGTGGAGGAGGGCAGAATATTCGGGTGCGCACAGGCGGTAATAATATCCGGCGCGTGGCCGCCACCGGCCCCTTCCGTGTGGAAGGTATGGATGGTGCGCCCGCCGATAGCTGCCAGCGTGTCTTCGACGAAACCGGATTCGTTCAGCGTGTCGCTGTGCAGCGCCACCTGGATATCCATCTCTTCCGCCACCTCCAGCGAGCAGTTGATGGCCGCAGGCGTTGCGCCCCAGTCTTCGTGGATCTTAAGCCCGATGGCCCCGGCGGCTATCTGCTCGCGCAGGGCATCCGGGTTAGAACCGTTGCCTTTGCCCAGCAGGCCGATATTCACCGGCAGGGTATCGGCAGCCTGCAGCATGCGGGCGATATACCACGGCCCCGGCGTGCAGGTGGTGGCGTTGGTCCCTGCCGCGGGACCTGTACCGCCGCCGATCATCGTCGTGACGCCGGAAACCAGCGCCTCTTCGGCCTGCTGCGGGCAGATCCAGTGGATATGAGTGTCGATCCCGCCAGCGGTGACGATCTTCCCTTCGGCGGCGATCGCTTCCGTGGCGGCACCGATCGGGATCGTCACCCCGGGCTGAATGTCCGGGTTACCGGCTTTGCCAACGGCAAAGATCCGCCCGTTCTTCACGCCGATATCCGCTTTCACGATCCCCCAGTGATCGACAATCAACGCGTTAGTCAGCACCAGATCCACGCAGTCATCCGCGGTCATCTGCCCCTGGCCCATACCGTCGCGGATCACTTTCCCGCCGCCGAATTTGACCTCTTCGCCGTAGACGGTGAGATCGTTTTCGACTTCGATCCACAGCTCGCTGTCGGCTAAACGCACTTTATCGCCGGTGGTGGGGCCGAACATATCGGCATAAGCCTGGCGCGAAATCTCAGCCATTTTTCACTTCCCCCATCACGTCACCCCGGAAACCGAAAATGCGCTGCGCCCCGGTGACCTTCACCAGCGTCACTTCGCGCTTCTGGCCGGGTTCGAACCGCACCGCGGTGCCTGCCGGGATATTCAGTCGAAAGCCCCGGGTGGCTTCCCGGTCAAATTTCAGCGCCGGATTCACCTCGTAAAAGTGATAGTGCGACCCTACTTGGATAGGTCGGTCGCCGTGGTTTTCGACGATGATAAGCCGGGTTTCTCGCCCGACGTTGAGGGCAATATTGCCGGACTGGATCTGGTATTCGCCTGGGATCATCACGCGCTCCTTACACGATCGGGTTATGCACGGTGACGAGTTTTGACCCGTCCGGGAAGGTGGCTTCCACCTGAATATCCGGGATCATCTCCGGTACGCCTTCCATCACCTGGTCACGCGTCAGGACGTGACGGCCCGCTTCCATCAGCGAGGCGACGGTTTCGCCATCGCGCGCGCCTTCCATAATGAAGGCGCTGATTAGCGCGACCGATTCCGGGTAATTGAGCTTTACCCCGCGCGCAAGGCGGCGTTCGGCAACCAGCGCGGCGGTGAACAGCAACAGCTTGTCTTTTTCTCTGGGGGTCAGTTCCATAACGTTTCTCTTATGTCTGCCAGATACGCGGCGAACAGGCGGTTTTGGTGGTGAGAAGCGGGCGAAGCGACTGCCAGATATCGCGCATCACCCGCTGGCAAATCAGATTGTCGTGGGAGAGAAAACGCACCGACAGCAGATCGTCAGTGAGCGTCGCCCCGGCAAAGGTATTCAGTGGTGCGAGCAGCTCACGCGCCGTGTCGAGGTGCATTTCTCCGGCCGGATAGAACAGCAGCGTGCCGAGCCACGGATGCCCGGCAACAGGGGTAAGATCGCCGTCGCTGAGATGCTGACGCTCAATCAGACGTGGCTCGTCATCCACCCAGACCTCAAGGCGGCTCTCCAGCGTGCCGTGGCTGAAGGTCTCGCCGATCACCGGGCGACCCAGACAGTACAGCTCCCACGCCAGCAGCGTGCTGGAGGCCTTCAGGTGGAAGACGGAGCGCAGCGCGGCACTGGCGCCGGGAAAGATAATGGTGTCCTGCGGCAGCCACTCCAGCGTGGACGCCTCATCGAGATAAAAGTGCTGGTTAAGGCGGGCCTGTGGGCCGCTGCTGCGATAGAACTTACTGGCGCCGGGCATGGTGATAAGCGCGTGGCTATTGGCGTCCAGACGTACGGTAATATCCAGCCTGTCACCACCCACCACACCGCCCGGCGGGTGCAGCAGGTAGAGGTGGCAGGTTTCCCCTTCGGGGTAGAACGGACGCTGTACCGTGAGCGGCCCGACGTGGTGCGCGGCATGGAGGAGGGTTTTCTCAGGCGTGTGGCAAAACCGCAGGTCAAGCGAGGCCTGCCAGCCTTTGTACGAACTATCAGTGACCTGAGTTGCTAACATGGTGCTTCCATTCGCGCGCCCGGGAGATACGTTTCAGTATGCCCTGGCGGAAATGAAGGCTGTCATATGAGTCGCTTATGGATGGGGGCCTGTATTTTGGGGCTGTGGTGGAAGGGTTCCGTTCACTATGGCTTTTCTGCTTTATGGGTATCCCGCTGCGGTGAACGTGTTAAGGGGGCTCCCGCCGCCCCCTTAACAATCCCGGCTCCCGGCAAAGAAAATCGCCGCTGCGCGGTCCCTTCGGCTTATTCCCTCCGGCTATCGGGTCGGGCGTGATCCTACATCCATGTAGGTCACGCCCTCTTGGCGCATCCATGCGCGTCGCCCCGGCCTGCGGTCAACGCCTCAGCGATTTTCAGCCGGATCAGGCGTTTCCTCAACCTTCTCAGCAGTTTGAATGTGGCACGGGTGTTGAGTCCCCGCTGAAATCGGCGAACCGGAGACCGGATGACAAGGGCTGGACGCCAGGGATGGCGGCCAGAGGCGAATCGAGACAGGATGTCGAGTTGAGCCGACCGCAGGCAGCGGGTCGTGAGGTGAGCGCAGTGCGAAGCACCGATTTCGTCGCGGGGCCGCGGGGATTGATAAGGGGGCCGCGGTGGCCCCCTTATCACGTTCACGGGTTCCGGAACGTCATATTCTGTTGGTCATAAAGTGAACGGAACAATTCCACTAAAAGTAAATAAAACCCTACCGCGTCTCTCTCTTCTTCCGCTTTAACCGCGCCCAGATTTTCGTCTCCTGACGTCGCCACAGACGCTGAATATTATCGTGATGACGCAGCAGGATAAGGCAGGAGAGCATCGACACCGGGAAGGTGAACTGGGGTTTAAACCACCAGACGTAGAACGGGGCAATCAGCGCGCTGACGATGGCGCCCAGCGACGAATAGCCGCTCAGAAGAATAGTCAGCAGCCAGGTGCCTGCCATCACGCCGGTGAGATCCCAGCCGATGGGCGCGATGGCACCAAAGGCCGTCGCGACGCCTTTGCCGCCTTTAAAACCGAAGAATACGGGCCAGATGTGGCCGACACAGGCGGCGATGGCAATAAGCCCCAGCCAGAACGGGGTCACGCCCAGCGCATACGCGCCCCAGACGGGTAACATCCCTTTCAGAACGTCAAAAATCAAAACCGCTACGGCTGCTCCCTTGCCGCCAATTCGTAGTACATTGGTCGCTCCCGGATTCCCGGAGCCACTTTCGCGCGGGTCAGGTAACCCGGCAATGCGGCAGACCAGAATGGCGCTGGAGATTGAGCCGCAAAGGTAGGCGAGGAGAATCATTCCAGGCGCGATTGCACTCATAACGCTGTTCCGTTTTGAAAATGTATCTGTATTCTCAGCATCTGTGGATAATACGCATAATTCACCGGAAGTGGTATCCGGTTTAGCCAAAAAGCAGGCAGGTCGTGATGGATATTGTATTTATAGAGCAACTTTCGGTAATCACCACTATTGGTGTTTACGACTGGGAACAGACCATCGAGCAGAAGCTGGTGTTCGATATCGAAATGGGCTGGGATAACCGCAAGTCGGCAAAAAGTGATGACGTGAATGACTGTCTGAGCTATGCCGACATCAGTGAAACGGTCATCGCCCTCGTTGAAGGGCAGCGTTTTGCGCTGGTGGAGCGCGTGGCAGAAGAGGTGGCAGAGTTACTGCTGACCAAATTCAACTCGCCGTGGGTGCGCATTAAGCTGAGTAAGCCGGGCGCGGTGGCGCGTGCCGCCAATGTGGGGGTCATCATCGAGCGTGGCACAAATCTGAAAGGAAAGATTTAACGTCATAATAGCTAAACCATTTTAGGTTATATCGGTCTTAAAGCTGTATCTTTCACGGTAGCTGTTGGGGCGACCGTTTTTTTTATATTTTTTTAGGGGTTTATAGATGAGCGATATGCACTCGCTGCTGGTGGCGGCAATTCTGGGTGTGGTCGAAGGATTGACGGAGTTTTTGCCGGTTTCCAGTACGGGCCATATGATTATTGTTGGCCACCTGCTGGGCTTTGAAGGCGATACCGCAAAGACGTTCGAGGTGGTCATTCAGTTGGGGTCCATTCTGGCTGTGGTCGTGATGTTCTGGCGTCGTCTGTTTGGGCTGATCGGCATCCACTTCGGGCGTTTGCCACAGCGTGAAGGAGAGAGCAAGGGCCGCCTGACGCTGATTCATATCCTGCTCGGGATGATCCCGGCGGTGGTGCTGGGGCTGGTTTTCCACGACACCATCAAATCGCTGTTTAACCCGATTAACGTAATGTACGCGCTGGTGGTCGGTGGTTTCCTGCTGATTGCGGCGGAAGTGCTGAAGCCAAAAACGCCGCGCGCAGAAGGTCTGGACGATATGACGTATCGCCAGGCCTTTATCATTGGCTGCTTCCAGTGTCTGGCGCTGTGGCCGGGCTTCTCCCGTTCAGGAGCAACGATTTCCGGCGGGATGCTGATGGGTGTAAGCCGTTACGCGGCATCTGAGTTCTCGTTCCTGCTGGCGGTGCCGATGATGATGGGCGCCACCGCGCTGGACCTCTACAAAAGCATTGGTTTTCTCACCACGGGCGATATTCCGATGTTCGCCGTGGGCTTTATCACCGCCTTTATCGTGGCGCTGATTGCCATTAAAACCTTCCTGCAACTGATTAAGCGTATCTCGTTTATCCCGTTCGCGATCTACCGCTTTATCGTCGCGGCTGCGGTTTACGTGGTCTTCTTCTGACCTGCTGCCCTCAGTCTTTTGGCTGAGGGCAATGCTTTTCCTTCCACTCTGATACCGCCTGAATCCGCCGTTTCGTCAGCTCTTCGCGAATTTCCGGGCCTTTAAATCCTGCTTCGACGACCTCTTTGGTTGGCACGGCTTTGGCCACCTCCCACGCGGCGCGCAGCAAACGCCCCTGCGGATAGTCGCACGCTTCGAACCCGGTGCGCCCGCGCACGTCAGCCTCGCTGGTGAGCGCGATCTGCTCGACGCGCTGGGGTTTACGCCAGGCATCGATGTTATCGAAAAGCTTAACGATGGTGGCCGGTTTCAGGATCGGGAAGGTGTGGATAAGGTCGTGGAATTCGGCCACCAGTTTCGCCAGATCGCGGATCTCGTTCGGCACCCGCAGGCGCTGGCACAGCCCCTCGACCAGCTTCACCCCTGCCGGGCCGTGCCCGTGGTGACGAGGCCAGAACTCTTTTGGCGTTAAGCCTTTACCGAGATCGTGGCACAGCGTTGAGAAGCGCACGTCCACCTCCGGGCTGAGCATGGCCGCCATACTGAGCGTCATCAGGGTGTGCACGCCAGTGTCGATTTCCGGGTGCCATTTCGCCGGGGCAGGCACACCAAACAACGCGTCTATCTCCGGGAACAGCACCTTCAGGGCGCCGCAGTCGCGCAGCACCTGGAAAAAGACCTGTGGGTTGCGGGTGGTGAGGGCGTTCTCCGTCTCTTTCCAGACGCGCTCTGGCGTCAGGTGTTCAAGCTCACCCGCCTCGGTCATGGCGGTCATCAGCGCCATCGTCTCATCGGCAATACGGAAACTGAGATGGGCGTAACGTGCGGCAAAGCGCGCCACGCGCAGCACCCGGAGCGGATCTTCCGAAAACGCCGGGGAGATGTGACGTAAAAGACGGTTGCGCAGATCGTCCTGGCCGCCATAAGCATCAACGATCTGGCCGTTCTCGTCCTGCGCCAGCGCGTTGATGGTGAGATCGCGACGCAGGAGATCCTGCTCCAGCGTGACGTCGGGCGCGGCATAGCAAGTGAAGCCAGTATAGCCGGAACCGGATTTACGCTCCGTACGCGCCAGGGCGTACTCTTCCCGGCTTTGCGGATGGAGAAACACGGGAAAATCGCGGCCTACCTGCTGGTAGCCCGCGTTAAGCATCTCTTCGGGGGTGGCGCCTACCACCACCCAGTCTTTATCTTTGACCGGCAGACCTAACAACGCATCACGTACCGCACCACCGACCAGATAACTCTTCACGCCCTACACTCCCGTTTTCTCTTTTGGCAAGATAATACGTAAGTCTGGCAGAGAAGACGAATTAGTTCATCCAGCGGTCTTTACGTTTACGGCTTGGGATCAGGTGTGGCAGAACAAGACCCAGCACCAGGCCGACGCCCAGCACGCCGCCGCCATACATAAACCACTGCATGATGATGGTGCGCTGTTTGTCATCGAGCTGCAGATTAGCGGCATTCACCTTCTTCTGCGCCACAATCAGCTCATTTTTCAGTTTCTGGTTCTCTTCTTTCAGACCGTTAATCACGCTGTCGCTCTGCGCGACTTTCTGCTGCATTTCAGCGGTGCGCTGGTTCCAGGTACCGTCAATGTTGTTCAGCTTGTCGGTGAGGGTTTTCACCTGGTTTTCCAGATCCGGCACGCGGGTGCGCAGGCTTGGCACGGTGCTCAGCTCTTTCAGGGGGATCCAGGAGGTACGGCCGGAACTGTCGCGAACCTGACCATAATTGGTCTCGGTGTTGGTCTGTAACAGGGTGACTTCCTCGCCGGCATTTACCGTACCCACGAGGCGATAATTATCTCCGGGGCCGCTACGTACCCAGGTGTTCAGTTCGTCAGAAACGTAACGCTTTTCTTCAGCGTGGACCGCAGTCGCGGCGCTAAAAGCGAGTAAAGTAAGTCCAATCAGGCGTAATTTAAGCATATCAGTCGTTATTTTCATAAATAGTGGAACGATAGTAGTGGCATCAGTGTCTCTACGCAAAGGATTCGTCATCAATCAGAATCATCTGTGTCCCGATTGCCGCCGCTGCAAACTTTTTACGCCCGTCAAATTGCTCATTGCGTGGCAATTTGGCGCAAAATACTATGTACTGACAAACAAATGGCGAGGAAGTTCGCCTTCATCGACGCGTCTGTGACGCACGCAAAAGTACAAGGCTATGGCACAAGAGATCGAATTAAAGTTTATCGTCGAAAAAGACAGCGTTGACGCGCTCCGCCAGCATCTGCAAACGCTGTCCGGCGAACACCATGAACCCGTACAGCTGCTCAATATCTATTACGAAACGCCGGACAACTGGCTGCGTCGTCATGATATGGGCTTGCGCATCCGCGGCGCGAACGGACGCTACGAGATGACGATGAAAATCGCCGGTCGCGTTGTGGGCGGTTTGCATCAGCGCCCCGAATACAATATCGACATCAATCAGCCAGAACTTGAGCTGGAACGTTTTCCGGCAGAAGTGTGGCCAAACGGCGAACTGCCATCCACCCTGGCAGCAGAGGTGCAGCCGCTGTTCAGTACCGATTTCTGGCGCGAGAAATGGCTGGTAACGGAAGGCAAAAGCCGCATTGAAATCGCCCTTGATTTGGGCGAGGTGAAAGCGGGGGAATACCAGGAGCCAATTTGCGAACTGGAGCTTGAACTGCTGGAAGGCGAGACGAACGACGTGCTGAAGCTGGCGCGTAAGCTAGTGAGTCAGTCAGGCTTGCGTCAGGGCAGCCTCAGCAAAGCCGCCCGCGGCTATCATCTGGCCGCCGGGAATGCGCCACGGGCGCTGAAAGAGACCCCTGTGTTACGCGTAGCCCCAAAAGCCAGCGTTGAGCAGGGCATGGAGGCGGCTCTGGAGCTGGCGCTTTCGCAGTGGCAGTACCACGAAGAGCTCTGGGTGCGTAATGTGAAAAACGCAAAAGCGCACGTCCTGGCCGCCATCGGTCTGGTTCGTCATACCCTGATGCTGTTTGGCGGCATCGTGCCTCGCAAAGCAAGTGCTCACTTACGCGATCTGCTGACGCAAACTGAAGCGCTGATGCTCTCTGATGTGTCTGCGCAAACGGCGATCTACAGCCCGCAAACCGCGGCCGCCAAACTGGCGTTGACCGAGTTTCTGGTGACGCGCGGCTGGCGCACCTTCCTGGACGCGAAAGCCCAGACTAAAATCGCAGAAAACTTCAAACGTTTCGCGGATATCCACCTCTCCCGCCATGCCGCAGAGCTGAAAACCACCTTTGCTTATCCGCTGGGTGACCAGTACGGCGACCAGCTGATCCGTCTGACGCGCAACATCGACTGCATGCTACTGCTGTCGGGTGCCTATGATGACATCAAAACGCAGGCGTGGCTGGAAAACTGGCAGGGGCTGAAACATGCCATCGAAACCCGTCAGCATATTGAGATTGAGCATTTCCGCAACGAGGCCATTTCGCAGGAGCCATTCTGGCTGCACAGCGGAAAACGTTAACTCTGGCAAGGAACCCCTATAATGCCGCTTTCTTCGCAGTTACAGCAGCAGTGGCAGACCGTTTGCGAACGTCTGCCTGAGTCATTACCGGCGTCATCGTTAAGCGAGCAGGCAAAGTGCGTGCTCACGTTCAGTGATTTTGTGCAGGAAAGTATTACTGCTAACCCGGACTGGCTGGTGGAGCTTGAAAACGCCCCGCCGCAGGCTGACGAGTGGCGGCATTATGCAGGCTGGCTGCAAAGCGCGCTGGCTGAGGTGGCGGATGAAGCCACGCTGATGCGCGTTTTGCGCCAGTTCCGCCGCCGGGTGATGGTGCGCATTGCCTGGGCGCAGTCGCTTGAGCTGGTCAGCGAAGAGAGCACGCTCCAGCAGTTGAGCGAGCTGGCGCAGACGTTGATCGTCGCCGCGCGAGACTGGCTCTACGCCGCCTGCTGTAAAGAGTGGGGTACGCCGTGCAGCGAGGAAGGGGTT
This sequence comes from Enterobacter sp. SECR19-1250, assembly GCF_013391025.1. NCBI lineage: Bacteria > Pseudomonadati > Pseudomonadota > Gammaproteobacteria > Enterobacterales > Enterobacteriaceae > Enterobacter > Enterobacter sp. SECR19-1250. The sequence continues at coordinate 27,831 of NZ_JACASJ010000043.1, forward strand.
CCTCAGCCGCTGTTGATTCTGGGGATGGGCAAGCTGGGCGGCTGCGAGCTGAACTTCTCCTCCGATATCGACCTGATTTTTGCCTGGCCGGAGAACGGCTCCACGCGCGGAGGCCGTCGTGAGCTGGACAATGCCCAGTTCTTCACCCGTCTTGGCCAGCGTCTGATCAAGGCGCTGGATCAGCCGACGCAGGACGGTTTTGTCTATCGCGTGGATATGCGTCTGCGTCCGTTTGGCGACAGCGGCCCGCTGGTGCTGAGCTTTGCGGCGCTGGAAGATTACTACCAGGAGCAGGGGCGCGACTGGGAGCGTTACGCGATGGTCAAAGCGCGGATCATGGGTGACAGCTACGACGCTTACGCCAACGAGCTACGCGCCATGCTGCGCCCGTTTGTGTTCCGTCGCTACATCGACTTCAGCGTGATCCAGTCCCTGCGTAACATGAAAGGGATGATTGCCCGTGAGGTACGCCGTCGTGGGCTGAAAGATAACATTAAGCTCGGCGCGGGTGGCATTCGTGAAATCGAGTTTATTGTCCAGGTCTTCCAGCTTATCCGCGGTGGTCGCGAGCCGTCGCTGCAATCCCGCTCGTTGCTCCCGACGCTGTCGGCGATTGAGCAACTCCATCTCCTGCCAGAGGGGGACGCGCAAACCCTGCGTGAGGCATATCTGTTCCTGCGTCGTCTGGAAAACCTGCTGCAAAGCATCAATGACGAGCAAACCCAGACCCTGCCGGGGGATGACCTGAACCGGGCGCGTCTGGCCTGGGGCATGCGCGTGGACGACTGGGCCGCATTGACCGAACGGCTGGAGGCGCATATGGCAGGCGTGCGCCGTATCTTTAACGAGCTGATTGGCGATGATGAAAGCGAATCGCAGGACGATACGCTCTCTGAACACTGGCGTGAACTGTGGCAGGATGCCCTGCAGGAAGATGACACCACGCCCGTGCTGGCGCACCTGAGCGACGACGATCGCCATCGGGTGGTGGCGCTGATTGCCGATTTCCGCCTCGAACTCAACAAGCGTGCCATTGGTCCGCGTGGTCGCCAGGTGCTGGATCACCTGATGCCGCACCTGCTGAGCGATGTCTGTTCCCGTGCCGACGCCCCGGTGCCGCTTTCCCGCATGATGCCGCTGCTGAGCGGCATTATTACGCGTACCACCTATCTTGAACTGCTGAGCGAATTCCCGGGGGCGCTGAAGCACCTGATTACGCTCTGCGCGGCGTCACCGATGGTGGCCAACAAGTTGGCGCGTTACCCGCTGCTGCTGGATGAACTGCTCGATCCTAATACCCTCTATCAGCCGACGGCGACCGATGCCTACCGCGATGAGTTGCGCCAGTATCTGCTGCGCGTACCGGAAGAAGATGAAGAGCAGCAGCTGGAGGCGCTGCGCCAGTTCAAACAGGCCCAGATGCTGCGCGTCGCGGCGGCAGATATTGCCGAAACGCTGCCGGTGATGAAAGTGAGCGATCACTTAACCTGGCTGGCGGAAGCGATCATCGATGCGGTGGTGCATCAGGCGTGGATCCAGATGGTGGCGCGTTACGGCCAGCCGAAGCATCTTGCTGAACGAGAAGGCCGCGGTTTTGCCGTGGTGGGCTACGGTAAGCTCGGCGGGTGGGAGCTGGGATACAGCTCCGATCTGGATTTAATCTTCCTGCACGACTGTCCGGCCGACGTGATGACCGACGGCGAGCGAGAAATTGACGGGCGCCAGTTCTATCTGCGTCTGGCCCAGCGCATTATGCACCTGTTCAGCACCCGCACGTCATCGGGCATTCTGTACGAAGTGGATGCCCGTCTGCGTCCGTCCGGCGCGGCTGGCATGCTGGTGACCTCAACGGAATCCTTCGCCGATTATCAGAAAAACGAAGCCTGGACGTGGGAGCATCAGGCGCTGGTGCGCGCCCGCGTGGTGTATGGCGATCCGCAGTTAAAAACGCAGTTTGATGCCATTCGTAAAGCGGTGATGACCACCCCGCGTGAGGGCAGTAAGTTGCAGACCGAAGTGCGCGAAATGCGTGAAAAAATGCGTGCGCATCTGGGCAATAAACACCGCGATCGGTTTGATATTAAAGCCGATGAGGGTGGCATTACCGACATTGAGTTTATCACCCAATATCTGGTGCTCCTGCACGCGCATGACAAGCCGAAGCTGACCCGCTGGTCGGATAATGTGCGCATTCTGGAGCTGCTTGCGCAAAACGACATCATGGATGAGCAGGAGGCGCAGGCCTTAACCCGCGCCTACACCACGCTGCGCGATGAGTTGCACCACCTCGCCTTGCAGGAACAGCCGGGCCACGTGGCGCTCGACTGCTTTACCCGTGAACGCGACCAGGTGAAAGCGAGCTGGCAGAAGTGGCTGGTGGAACCGTGCGTAACAAAACAAGTGTGATATCATCGCGCGCAAATTGTGAATCTTTCTGGAGTCAGGAATGAAAGTAACACTGCCAGAGTTTGAACGTGCTGGAGTTATGGTTGTCGGCGATGTGATGCTGGATCGCTACTGGTATGGGCCGACCAGCCGTATCTCCCCGGAAGCACCGGTACCGGTCGTTAAGGTCGATACCATTGAAGAGCGTCCTGGCGGCGCGGCAAACGTGGCGATGAACATTGCTTCTCTGGGCGCGCATTCGCGTCTGGTGGGCCTCACCGGTATCGACGATGCGGCGCGCGCGCTGAGCAAGTCGCTGGCGGACGTGAACGTGAAGTGCGATTTCGTTTCTGTTCCGACGCACCCGACCATTACCAAGCTGCGCGTGTTGTCGCGTAACCAGCAGCTGATCCGCCTCGACTTTGAAGAAGGGTTTGAGGGTGTGGATCCTGAGCCGCTGCACGAGCGCATCAATCAGGCGCTGGGCAATATCGGCGCGCTGGTACTGTCTGATTACGCCAAAGGGGCACTGGCAAGCGTACAGCAGATGATCCAGTTGGCGCGTAAAGCCAATGTGCCGGTACTGATCGATCCGAAAGGCACCGACTTTGAGCGCTATCGCGGCGCAACGCTGCTGACGCCAAATCTCTCTGAGTTTGAAGCGGTGGCGGGCAAGTGCAAGTCGGAGGCGGAGATCGTCGAGCGCGGCATGAAGATCATCGCTGACTTCGAGCTGTCTGCACTGCTGGTGACCCGCTCCGAGCAGGGGATGACGCTGCTGCAGCCGGGCAAGGCGCCGCTGCATATGCCAACCCAGGCGCAGGAAGTGTATGACGTGACGGGTGCCGGTGATACGGTGATCGGCGTGCTGGCGGCAACGCTGGCGGCGGGTAACTCCCTCGAAGAAGCGTGCTACTTCGCGAACGCTGCGGCGGGCGTGGTTGTCGGTAAACTCGGGACCTCTACCGTTTCGCCAATCGAACTGGAAAACGCCGTGCGCGGCCGCGCCGATACCGGTTTTGGCGTCATGACGGAAGAAGAGCTGAAAGTGGCCGTTGCCGCCGCGCGTAAACGCGGTGAGAAAGTGGTGATGACCAACGGCGTATTCGACATTCTGCACGCGGGCCATGTCTCTTATCTGGCGAATGCGCGCAAGCTGGGCGATCGTCTGATTGTGGCGGTGAACAGCGATGCCTCGACCAAACGTCTGAAGGGCGAAACGCGTCCGGTGAATCCGCTGGAGCAGCGTATGATTGTGCTGGGTGCGCTGGAAGCGGTGGACTGGGTTGTGCCGTTTGAAGAAGACACGCCTCAGCGTCTGATTGCAGGCATTCTGCCTGACCTGCTGGTGAAAGGCGGCGATTACAAACCGGAGCAAATCGCGGGCAGCGAAGAGGTCTGGGCCAACGGCGGTGAAGTGATGGTGCTCAACTTTGAGGACGGGTGTTCAACCACCAACATCATCAAAAAGATCCAGAAAGACAGTCAGTAAAAAACGGGCCAGTTGGCCCGTTATTTCACCCTCTCCCCGTGGGAGAGGGCTGGGGTGAGGGCATCAGGCCGCACTTAGGCCTGGTCATCCACCGGCGGTATCGCTGGTGCCGGCTTCACTTCTTCCGGGGTATTGCGGTTTTCCAGCTCGGTAAGACGCTGTTCCAGCAGCGCCAGCTTTTCACGGGTGCGCAGCAGAACCTGTGTCTGCACGTCAAACTCTTCGCGGCTCACTAAATCAAGGCGAACCAACTGCGCCTGCAGCGTCTGGCGGATTTTCTTCTCAACGTCATCACCAAATTCACGAATACCTTTTGGCATGGACTCATGAACCTGACGCGCAATTTGCTCAATTTTCTTCGGGTCAATCATAGTGGCTTCCCTTGATAAGACGGTGTTGATGAACATTGTAGCGCGTCATGCTCCAGGATAAAGCAGATTTGTTTGAAGCTTATGCATTGCCCAGGTTAATCAATAGCGTTATAGTTATCTCGCTTATTCTCAGGGCGGGGCGAAATTCCCCACCGGCGGTAAATCAGCGTCATGCTGAAAGCCCGCGAGCGCTTTGGGTGAACTCTCAAAGGTCAGCAGATCCGGTGTAATTCCGGGGCCGACGGTTAAAGTCCGGATGGGAGAGAGTAACGATCCAGTCGGGCATGGGCCCGCTCACGTTATCTTTTTGCCGCTTATACGGCGCTCCTAAGACTGCCCTGATTCTGGTAACCATAATGTTAATGAGGTTTTTTTACCATGAATCAGACGCTACTTTCCTCTTTTGGCACTTCAACTCAACGTGTTGAACATGCACTGGATGCCCTGCGCGAAGGCCGCGGCGTGATGGTGCTTGACGATGAAAACCGTGAAAACGAAGGCGACATGATTTTCGCCGCCGAAAACATGACCGTTGAGCAGATGGCGCTGACCATCCGTCACGGCAGCGGCATCGTATGCCTGTGTATTACCGAAGACCGCCGTAAGCAGCTCGAGCTGCCGATGATGGTCGAAAACAACACCAGCGCCTTTGGTACCGGCTTTACCGTGACCATCGAAGCCGCGCATGGTGTGACTACCGGTGTCTCCGCGGCTGACCGTCTGACTACTGTCCGTGCAGCAATTGCCGATGACGCCAAGCCATCCGACCTGCACCGTCCTGGCCACGTCTTCCCGCTGCGTGCGCAGGCGGGCGGTGTGCTGACCCGTGGTGGCCACACTGAAGCGACCATCGATCTGGTGACGCTGGCAGGCTTCAAACCTGCAGGCGTACTGTGTGAACTGACCAACGATGACGGCACCATGGCGCGCGCACCAGAGTGCATCACCTTTGCACGCCTGCACAACATGCCGGTGGTGACAATTGAAGATCTGATCGAGTACCGTCAGGCGCACGAGCGCAAAGCCAGCTGAACGGTGCACGAATGAGAAAGCCGGGGAAACCCGGCTTTTTTGTCTCTAGTGGTAGTTAATTTTAAACAGCACGACCGTTTCAAAAGGGCCAGAATCGATACCCTTTCCCTCTGCACGTGAAAGCTCAGCGGTGTACGTGGTCTCGAAATGCAGCACCGAACCGGTAAAATCAGCGTACTCGTCATACTGATTGAAGGTGTAAGGCTGTGTGCCGTTAAGAATGCGCAGCTTCAGGCCATTACCAATCAGCAACGCCGTATCACTGGCCGTCAGCTCGCTATCGGTATAGAACGACGAGTCAATCTTAAATCCGTCTGAACACTGCGCATCCTGTACTTTACTGGTTTTAACCGAGAACGTTCGCGTACGCGTGCCCTGATTGACGATGTCACGTGCGCTGAAGGTGCCAAAGTCGATCTCCTGATTTTCAGGGTAAATACTGAACGTCGCTCCGCAGTCCAGTACCCTGATGTTTTCCAGCCCGTTAATGTGATATTTGAGGTTTTTGGCATCAGGAAGCGCATTTACGCCGCCTTTGCCGTCAAACTGCACGACGATGTAATCACCAAGCGTGCTGACGTAACCCTGAGGCGGTATCGCTTTGAGCTTAACGTACAGCCTGAAGCGTGCCGCAAAGGTTCGTGAGGTATGTACATCCCACGCATTCCCCGAACAGATGTATTTCTCCCAGCCCATCGCTTTTAACTGTTCGGCCGTGTATTTGCTCAGGCTGTTGTTGTCCAGACACTGACGGGTATCCACGCCGTAGGTTTGCCCGATGGCATCGTAATCTGCACCCTCGTAGGTTACACCGAGTTCGTAGTAAGGATCCGACACCGACGGATAAGGGTTCACCCAGGCGAAGACGTCTTCGTTCTCATGATTTGACGCGGTATTTCTGTCGCAATACACGGGGATTTTGATATCGCTGGATTCCCAAATCTTTTGCCCAACTTTTGCTGTGCTGGGGATTGAGAATTCTGACACCGTTTTGGTTTGCTCCACCGGACCATTTTGTGTGCCAAGGTAGCAGTTCAGCGCCAGCGCCTGCTTAAGGGGACACATCACCAGCATAAAAAGGAAAAGCTTAGCGAGATGTCGCATTTTGCCCTGCCTTGCGCGGTGTTAGCGTGCATGGTGTTGACCCGGTACAGGTTAAATTGACCTTGCGTAGCGCACCATAATCATCAATATAACCTATGCTGTAGCCCGTTCCTTCTGTTTCACTTAGCGTCAGCGTACTGGTCGCAAACGGGCTAATCATCAGGCTGTCGAAGCCTGGCATCATGGTTTTTCCGTTATTGCTCAGCCACGCCAGCGTAATGAAATAGGGCGTTGGGTTTTTCAGGCGCATGGTTTTGCCTGACAGCGTCACCGACAGCTGCATTTCCGTCTCTTCACCTGATTTTTTACGAATGCTTTCCGGCCGCCAGAACAACTTTATGCGACTCTGCATAGCCACCTGCATGACGCTGCGCTCCTCTTTCAGGCTCCCGCTTTTGGGCGGCACTTCACGCAGATTGAAATAAAACAGCGTTTCCCGATCTTCAGGCAGCTGTTGCGTCGCGGCCTGTTTCACGATCCGCACCTGTGACGAGGCGCCGGGTTCAATGCGCTGAATAGGCGGCAGGACCATAAAATGGGTGTCCTCTTTGCGCCCGTCCCGATCCTCCACCCAGGCGAGGGCAAGGTAGGGAAGCGATTTGCTCTGGTTTTCAATGGTCAGGCTGCTGGCTTTATCGCTTTCGGCAAAGACGATGCGCGTCCTGTCCAGGTTAATTGCCGCCTGCGAGACGCCGGAGCCACAAAACAGGAGTGCTGCTAAATAAACGTATGATTTCATAGTGATAAGTTACTGGCAGGGCAGCATCAGCTGCGTGGTGTTGTCGAGAGAAGCTGGCAGGGAGAAATGACACTGCTGATCGTCTCCCCAGGTGACGATAAAGTGCTGTTCAGCTTTTACCGCCCCCAGCCAGATATGTCCGTCCTGGGCGATAATGCCCACCTCTTTGCCTGAATCCTGCTCACGCACCTGGGCGCCGAGAGGCGGCGTGCCGCTGGCGGTACGCACGATCCCGGCAACATCCTGACCCTGACGGGAGGCAATCAGCCGATAACCGATTGCACCCTCGGTCCAGGTGGAGCGAATGACGTGGTTATCGACATCGACACCCTCTGGCAGGTTATTCAGATTGACCTGTACGCTGGCGGGCATATAGCTCGAAAAGGCGGGCAGGACGCCAATACCAAACATGTTGGTGGCATCGCGGGACATATTCAGCGGTATATTGCCGATCCCTTCCGTGCTGACCATCACGCGCGGTTCGTTGCCGTAGCTCCGGCGATGAAGCGACGCCCCGTGGGCGGTTGCGGTAAACGAGCCGTTCCAGCTCGCGCTGACGGAACGGTAGTCATGGGCCTTGTAGCTTCCGGACAGGTTCAGATCTCCCGTCCCGGCATAGTGCTGATAATTGGCGCTGACTTGCGCCCCGGCGTCAGTTTTTTTGCTCTCTGTACCAGCGGATATCCCCCAGGTATTGTTACTGTCTGAAGAGTCATACCAGGAGAGCGTTTGACGCGTCGTGTCGCTGTTTCTCAGATCGTAATTGAGGCGATGATCCGGATCGAGAGGGATGCTTAAAGAGAAGTAAACCTGCGTGTCATCGCCTTGATCCTGATAATGTGTTTTGCTCAATGAGGCCGTCACGCCAAGATTTTTCCAGCGACCAAGGTCGAAGTTGTATCCTGCCGTGAGTGTGCCGGTGGTGGAGGGGGCTCTGTCCCACCAGGTCTGGCGCAGCAGACCAAAGTAAAGGTTTAGCGACAGGGCGGGAATGTACTGGCTGGCAGTGATGCTCAGCGTCTGTTTTTCCGTTTCCGCGTTACCCTGGTCTTTTTCAAGAAAGCGGGCATAGCTGAGAAAGCGGCTGTCGGAGTAGCGGTAGCTGGCAAGCGTGAGCTGACTCCCGGTGGTGTCGAAACGCTTGCTGTAGTTGATGCGGTAACTGTATCCCGTCTGCTTTGCTTCCCCCTCGTGCTGGCTGCTGGCCTGGGTGACATCAAATGACAGCGCGCCCAGCATATCCATGTTCTGCCCGATACCTGCCGCCAGCGCGCGGTAATCATTACCGCTGTTCAGGATCCCGCCGTACAGGGAGGTCCGGGACAGTACGCCCCAGGAGAATTCGCTGCTTAAAAAGGCCTCGCTTTCGACCTGATGCGAGCTGTCCTGACGGGGTTTACCGCCCGCCAGCTTATAGCGAACCTGGCCTTGTCGCGTCAGGAAAGGCACAGAGGCAGCAGAAACCTGAAAGGTGCTGGTATGACCGTCTTCTTCGGCGACGGTGACGTCCAACGTTCCCTGTACGGACTGGTTGATATCCTGGATGACGAAAGGGCCCGGTGGGACTTTGGTTTGATAGATAATTCTGTCTGCCTGGCTGACGGTCACGGTGGCATTCGTCTGAGCAATACCAGAAATTTGTGGCGCGTAGCCGCGCAGAGACCAGGGGAGCATGCGCTCGTCGCTGATAAGTGAGGCTCCTGTGTAGGAAAATCCGTCGAAAATATCCGACTCAAAATCTGACTCACCCAGCGTGAACTTTGAGCCGAATGCAGGCAGAGGGCGAAAAAGGTAGGCGCGAGAAAGGCGCCCGTCGCTCTGCGACCTCCCTTCCGTACGGTTAAGGGCGTACTGATAATCTCCCCGCAGTCGCCAGGCGCCCAGGTTGGCGCCAGCGGTCCCGTAGGTATTGACGTTATCGCTGCTTGACCCCTCATCTGGCTGATAGCGGCTGGCAAACAGATTGTAATCCAGCAGCACGCCTGAGACACCGTTGTCCCAGGTCGCGGGCGGCATCCAGTTGGTGGAACGGTACTGTAGCCAGGCCTGAGGTAGGGTGACTTCCAGCGTTTGCGTCGCCTGAATAAACTCGAAACGAACCTGCGGCAGCGGGGAAAAGTCGACACAGCCCGCGTTAACCGTCAGCATGCTGCGGTACTTATCGTCCAGACCAAAAGTGTCCGCCAGATCGGACGGAATGCAGACTTCCGTTGTATCGTCTTTTTTATACCAGGCTAACTGCCAGCCGTTAGCGAGTGGCGTATTATTAATTGCAACGTTAACGAAATAATGACCCGGCGCAACGTGGTTCTTATCTTTGAACTGGGATAAATCAACATTGCCGCGCTGATCTTTATCGATAGCGTTAATATTAAATTCAACGGCGGCCAGTGGAAGAGGCGTAAGAAAGCCAGCAATGATGATCGAAAATGCACTGTATTTCATCATTCAGCTCTCAAATAAAATTACGGCAATGGCTGGCAAATATATTGCCAGCCGAAATATAATTAACGGTATGGGCTTATTTATACAACAGGACGTAATTCGCGGTAGATTCGACCTGGCCTGCCGTTGCTGTTTTACCATCGACCACTTCCATCTGCGCTTTGAAGTGCAGCGTCTGGGTCGCTGAACCCGCAGAAAGATCGACAGTTTGAGCCGTACCAAGCGTGATAGGGGTCTCTGCATTATCCAGCAGACGAACGCCCACGTTCTGCGCGCCGCCCGCATAGGTGTTGCTCATCAGGCTGGTATCGGTTGCGTCGGTAGCGGTGCTGCTGAAGGTTACGTCCACTTTGGTGACGGGTGTTGCGGTTTCATCTGCAGCGTCAAGCTGGCAGTTTTCCAGGTTGATATCAACCGGTACCGCCGTGGATTTTTTATTCACATTCATCACCGCCGTGGTGAACTGGCCAAGTTCAATCTCTTTATCAATACTGTCTGGTGCAATATTGCATGGTGCGTCAATAATAACGCCCTTAAAGGTGATTTTACCGGAGCCCTGATCGCTTGCCAGTGCATTGCCAGAGATAAAAGAGCCTAAAGCAACCGCCAAAAGTGTTTTTGAAATATTTCGCATGAAATATCCTTGTTATGAATAATATTTAAGAGATATTGATGTTTGAGGCGGTTGTATTCTAAAACTAATTGTAACAATACGTGATTAAAAATAATTAAAGTCTCTTTAAGTATGCGTTTATTAATTATTGAAGTGAATGGCTTACGTAGAAAAAAGAGGGCGAGGGGCTAAATAAGCAGACCAGAAGAAAATGCTGGTCTGCTTTTTGATCAATTATTGATAATTTATTTTGACAATAATGTCTTTACTGAATGGTCCAGGAGGCTTTGTTGAATAAATCAGATTTCGGGTAAGTCTCCCCCGTAGCGGGTTGTGTT